>CALDHX010000011.1 GCA_937901525.1 uncultured Bacteroidales bacterium | reverse complement strand
TATTCTATACACAAGCTTGGAATACAAGTAAAATAGATCCTGTAACGGGTTTTGTGAATCTTTTCGACACTCGTTACACCAATAAAGAAAATGCAAGAAAATTCTTCTCAAACTTTGAAGATATACGTTTCAATAAAGAAAAGAATTATTTTGAATTTGAGTTTGATTACAACAATTTTACTACAAAAGCCGATCAAACAAGAACTAAGTGGACTCTTTGTACATTTGGAGAAAGAATAGAGACTTTCCGTAATAGTGAAAAGAACTCTCAATGGGATAATAAGACTATTGACTTGACTAATTCGTTCAAAGAATTGTTTGAAAAGTACGGAATAAATTATTTGGATTTGAAAGAACAAATAGTAAATCAAGAAAAGAAAGAATTTTTTGAAGAATTATTGCACTTACTTCGTTTTACGTTGCAAATGCGTAATAGTATAAGCAATACAGATGTGGATTACATAATTTCTCCGATTGCAGATGAGAAAGGAAACTTCTATTTAAGTTCTAAATGTGATGAATCCTTACCACAAGATGCCGATGCAAACGGAGCATACAACATAGCAAGAAAAGGAATTATGATAGTAGAGAGAATAAAAGCAAGTAAGAAAGGAGAGAAACTTGATTTGGCTATTTCAAACAAAGATTGGCTAAAATTCGCACAAGATAAATCTTATAGAAAGTAAGAAAGTTGGACGATCTTAACGTAAAATAAAATTAAGAAAATGGCGGTTTATAGGTTAGATGGTGATTTATGGTTTCCTAATCCTTATGAGGGAGAGGAAGATGGACTTATTGCAATTGGTGGAGACTTGTTGGAGGATAGACTTTTGTTGGCTTATAGCAATGGAATCTTTCCTTGGTTTTCGTTTCGTCATTATAAGGAGCCTTTATGGTATTGTCCTTTGAAAAGATTTGTTATTTTTCCCGATGAGATTCACATAAGTCATTCTATGAAACAATTGATTAGGCAAGAGAAATACTTGGTTACGGTTAATGAGGACTTTGATGGAGTGATAAATGGTTGTGCTACGGCTAATAATAGAACGGAAGAATTGGGGGCTTGGCTTGGAGAGAATATGATAAAGGCTTATAAAAGGTTGCATAAGTTGGGTTTTGCTATTAGTGTTGAAGTGTGGGAGAGGGAAGAGGAAGAAAAAGATGGAAGACGTCTTGTTGGTGGGCTTTATGGTGTTACTATTGGGAATGGTTTTATAGGGGAAAGTATGTTTTCTCTTGTGCCTAATGCTTCAAAGTTGGCTCTTATCTGTCTTGCTAAAATGCTTTCCTCGGTTGGTTGTGCCTTTATTGATTGTCAATTAGAAACCTCTCACCTCAAATCAATGGGTGGTAGGTTTATTCCTTATGAAAAATATATGGAGTTATTGAGGGGGTAGGTTTAATATAAGAATCCGAAAATCCAAAGAGGAATTTTGTTTCCTATGGCGTATTCTATATTATCTGCTGCAATAAAGGAGTTATTTATTTTGGCGATTTGTTTTCCGTCTTTACTTGCTCCCCCTATTTCAAAGGTGTATTTGCTATCTACAATAAAATCTCCTTGTTTTGCATATTCGATAGAATGTTGGTAGGATAGTTGATTAACAAAGAATGTCTCTCGTTCTGTTCCTATTTCGACTTGTGAGAGGGAAAGAGCGTGTAGAAGATTGCAGTTTTCTAAATATATTTTATCGGGTTTTTGCATTCTTTTTAGATTTAAGTTGTCGCTATATAAAAGATTTAGTAGTTTAGATTGGTGTAAATGAGCTAAATAATTGATGATTGTATTGCGACTTAGTTCCGATGTTTGTGCTATTTTGCTAATATCAACGGAAAAAGGAATATTGCTACTTATTATAGCAAGTAGGCTTTTTAATTTTCTTACGTTTGCAATATCTACTTTGCTTAATTGAGGTAATTCTATCTCTAAAATCATATTTACTACCTTTTGTACTTGTGTTAGGTAGTCAATGTTTTCTTCTAAGAAAAATGGATAATAGCCTTCTTTTAGGTATTGAGAGAAATGTTTTAGGGGTTTACATTTAGAAATAATTTGCTCAATAATTTCGTTTGGCTTATCTAAGATTTCTTCTAAGGAAAAGTAGGGTAGAGGAATGTTTTCTTTAAAGATAAGATATTCTCTAAAAGAAAGTCCTTGTAGGTCATAACTTACGCATCGGCGAGAAAGGTCTGCCTCTGCGTTAAGTATGTTTAGTAAAGAGGAGCCTGTGAAAACAACTTTTAAGTCGGGGAATCCGTCATATATGTTTTTTATTTCTCTACTCCAACCTTCGTATTTATGTACTTCATCTAAGAATAAACATTTGCCTCCTCTTTGATAAAATTGTTCTACTAAATCAATAAGAGAATGTCGTGTGAAATATATGTGATCAAGACTGACATATAGGGCGATATTTGGATTGTTTCCATAGGTTTTTTTTAGGTATTGTAGCATCATAGTTGTTTTTCCGACTCCTCTTGCACCACGAATGCCGATTAGTCGCGAATTCCAATTGATTTTATTCATTAAACTACGTTCAAAAGGCATGTTTAGATGAGATAAAAGACGTAAATGTTGGTTTAAAAGTTGTTCCATAATTTTCAATATTAAGAAATCTTTTGCAAAGATACACAATTTGCTCAATAGATTAAGCAAATTTATGTGTTTTTTGTTTAATCTATTGAGCAAATTAAAGAATTTTTGATATGGAGTTGTTGAGGGGATAAGCGTTTTTTTTGATTTTTATTTGGTAGTTTAAATAATGTTCGTAATTTTGCAAACAACAAACAAATGAAATAATGGAAAATAAAAATAGGGTTTTGAATCAAGAAAGGATTGCACGTTTTGCAAAGGCTATGGGACACCCTACGCGTATTGCAATTTTACAATTTCTTGCTAAACAAAGCACTTGCTACTTTGGAGATATTCATGAGGAATTGCCAATTGCAAAGGCTACGGTTTCTCAACACTTAAAAGAATTGAAAGATGCGGGATTGATTCAAGGGGAGGTGGAAACGCCAAAGGTGAAGTATTGTATAAATCGTGAGAATTGGCGTTTGGCAAAGGAATTATTTGGAGAGTTTTTTAATAATACGCTTTTAGAAAAAGAGGATTGTTGCAAATAGCAACTATTCTCTTTTTTTGTAAATATTGTTCGTTGTTTTGCGAATTACTAATTTAATGATATAAAAAGAAATATTGGGATTATGATACAAAGGTTTGCAGATTGGTTGGTTTATGATGTGTTTTCGTTGGAGGAAACTTCACGATTGGCAATAGCGGTTAATTTTTTCGTTTACGATAGTGTGAAGATAATTTTGCTACTCTTTACAATTAGTATTATAATGGGGATTATAAATGCGTATTTCCCAATAGAGCGTCTAAGGAATTATCTTTCAACACATAAACTTTATGGTTTGGATTATTTTCTTGCGGCTTTGTTTGGTGGAATTACGCCTTTTTGTTCTTGTTCTTCGGTGCCTCTTTTTATAGGTTTTGTAAAGGGTGGTATTCCTTTGGGTGTAACGCTTACTTTTTTGATTTCTTCGCCCTTGATTAGCGAAATAGCGGTTGCAATGTTTCTTGGAACTTTTGGTATTAAGGCAACTCTTATCTATATCGTAAGTGGAATGGTTTTATCTATGATAGCGGGATTTGTTTTGGGTAAGATGCGTCTTGAATCTTTATTAAGCAATTGGGTAAAGAATGCTCAAAGAGAATCGTCTTTGCAAACTAAGGCGTGGGAAATGGAAAAAACTCCTTTTCTTAAACGTTTGCCAATTATTGCAAGGGATTCTTTGAAAATAGTCAAAGGTGTGTTGATTTATATCTTGATAGGAATTGGTATTGGTGCGACAATGCATGGTTATGTGCCTGAGGGATTTTTTGAAAATTATCTTTCCTCTGAAAATTGGTGGGGAGTGCCTTTGGCGGTCTTGGTTGCGGTGCCTATCTATGCTAATGCGGCGGGAGTTGTTCCTATTGTGGAGGTTTTTGTTGCAAAGGGTATTCCTCTTGGTACTGCAATTGCTTTTATGATGGCGATAATAGGGCTTTCAATTCCTGAGGCAACTATGTTGAAAAAGGTAATGACTTGGCGATTGATTGGAATATTTTTTGGAGTTGTAAGTTTGTTGATTATAATATTGGGTTATTTGTTTAATTGGATTTTTTTTTCTGAATGTTTTAAGTCTTTGAATGGTTAAAGCTTTAAATCTGAATTTTTCTTTGTTTGTTTTATGGAGAAAAATATGAAAAAAGGACCACACAATATTATGTATGGTCCTGAAATCGTTATGTTTATAATGTTACACTATTTTTAGAAACCTTTTATTTTTGAAATCCATGCTTCAAATAATTGATCTAAGGCTTTTTCTACAATTAGTCTTTTGCCATCTAATGAATAACATTTTTGTAAATTTACATTAAGTTTATTTATGTTATTTATTGTGTACTTAGCATCTGAGAAGCATTTCTTTGCTTTGTCTTTGTCTTCGTAAACACTATAATCTGATAGGTCTTTTAATAAAATTTCTTGAATGCAACTTGGGTTTATCTTATATTCTTTGTCGTATAGTGCACCTGTTACATGAAGCTCCATTATCAATTTTCCATCTACTTCAATGAAATCATCAACTTGTAGTCTGTCTAATACAATGCTATATTTGTATTTATCTCTTACACCTTGTTGACATATAGCAATGTTTACGAATCTTGCTCTTGCAGGTATATAAATAATTTTGTCGCTTGTAGCGGCACTAAAGCTTTCTTTAATACTTTTATAACTCCATTCTAATGCTCCTGTTGATTCGTTGTAGTAAGGATTCATGTAACGAATATAGTAATTTGTTATGGTGCTATTGTCGTGGCAAATTTTAATACCAACCTCTTTTACGGTAGTTGTTGTTTTGTATGTTTTGCCTGATGAGATAACGTTTACCATATCCATTGGTTGGCGTAAGTAGTTTACTTGAAATGATAAAGGTGCTCCTCTGTTGTCCTTAGACATTTTGCTGTATTCTTCTATGTTTTGATATACAACGTCCATGTTTTTACCGTTTGAAACACCTTTTGTTATATTTACAGACTTAGTGTCTCCACCAATAAGTATGACATTACATTCTATTTCTTCCAATGTTTTTTGTAAATCTACACTTGCTTTTGCATACGAGCCATAGCTTAATGCTGTTTGCATATCGTGTGCTGTTTTTGATGATTTGAATAGAACATAAAATGTACGGCCGTAATCTACCCATTTAACTATGCCTGCTGGTTTGCCGTTGAGATTTCTTTTTAATGTTTCTAAATTTGTTTTTTCTGTGAATAAATCTGATGGTTCGTTGATTGTACTGCTGTCTAATTCAAGACGATAGTAAACTTGACGATAAATGCCTAATAAGTAGTTTTTGCTAGTATCTATACTATAAGAACTATCAAGTTTTACTGAAGAAACCGCTGCGTTTAGGGTTGCTTTTAAATGCATTTCCGATTTGATTTCTTTGTATTCCCATTGTGCATATAAATAATGGTTTCCATTTGTTGCAGTTTTGTTTAGGTAGTCTGCAACCATTAGGTCGGACTTTTCAACAAAATTTTTTCTTGTTACGGGGTTTAAAGTAAATGATGTGCTACCCGGTAGGTTGGAAGTGATGGTAATAGGAGCTCTTTCTTCTGTATCGAACCCAATTTCAGTAGGCATATTTGTACCAAAATTTTCGTCTAATCTTACAATCATGCCAGGAAAAATGCTTGAATTGCCACCAATGTCATACATACTAGTGTTTTCGTTAAAGTTTTGAGTTATTACTCTCTCAAAACTCAATTCAATAGAATCACGAAAATCGGGCTTTTGTTCGTCATAACTATTTTTTAAATTTGGCATGCTTATGTTTTGTAAGTAATTGTTGATATTATCTTTCCAATTACCACTATTTGCATTTGTTGATGTGCTTGTAGATGGACGTCTTGGTGTTAAAGGTCTTCTAACTGTTGAGGGTCTTTGAATTTTTGCCATAATAATTCAATTTTAATTTATAATTGCGATGATACGAATAATATATTTTCTTTGTAATATATTATTTTGACTACAAAAGTATAACAAAAAAAATTATCAACAAAATAAATGAAGAAAAAAAATCAATGATTTCTGAAAAAAAATCTTTGTTTTTTTGAAATATTTCTTTGAAAAAATTTAAAAAATCAAAGAAAAAAAAGACTGTCTAATTGATTTTAGACAGTCTTTTTTTTCTTGGTTGTTATCTTACTTGTTATTTTCTTGCTTCAAGTAAAAGTTCTAACATCTTTGTTGCAGATTCTGAAATGATTGAGCCTGGTCCAAAGATTGCTGCTGCACCTGCTTTGTAAAGGAAGTCATAATCTTGTGGTGGAATAACTCCTCCTACAACTACCATTATGTCTTCTCTTCCAAGTTTCTTTAATTCTTCTATGATTTGAGGAACAAGTGTTTTGTGTCCTGCTGCAAGTGAAGATACTCCTACGATGTGAACGTCGTTTTCTACGGCTTGTTTTGCACTTTCTGCAGGAGTTTGGAACAATGGTCCCATATCTACGTCAAAGCCTAAGTCTGCATATCCTGTTGCAACTACTTTTGCTCCACGATCGTGTCCGTCTTGTCCCATTTTTGCTATCATAATACGAGGTTGTCTACCTTCTAATTTTGCAAACTCTTCACAAAGTTCTTGTGCTTTTTTGAAGCTTGCATTGTCTTTTGCATCTGCTGAATACACGCCTGATATAAGATTTATTTTTGCTTTGTAACGTCCGAAATGTTTTTCTAATGCGTAAGAGATTTCTCCAAGTGATGCACGTTTTCTTGCTGCATTTACTGAGTATTCTAACAAGTTGCCTTCGCCTGTTGCTGCTACGTTAGAAAGTGCTTCTAATGCTGATTGTACATCTGCTTCGTTTCTGTTTGCTCTTAATTCTGCTAAACGTTTGATTTGTTGTTCTCTTACTGCTGTGTTGTCGATTTCCAAAGTATCTATTTGGTCTTCTTTTGCAAGTCTGTATTTGTTTACTCCAAGTATTGTATCTTTTTGAGAATCGATTCTTGCTTGTTTTCTTGCTGAGGCTTCTTCGATTCTCATCTTTGGAATACCGCTTTCGATTGCAGCAGCCATACCACCAAGTTTTTCAACTTCTTGGATATGTCCCCAAGCTTTGTGTGCTATTTCGTGAGTTAAGCTTTCTACATAGTAGCTTCCTGCCCATGGGTCAACGCTTCTGCAAATATTTGTTTCTTCTTGTAAGTAGATTTGTGTGTTACGTGCAATACGAGCTGAGAAGTCTGTTGGAAGTGCAATCGCTTCGTCAAGTGCATTAGTGTGAAGTGATTGTGTGTGTCCAAGTGCTGCTCCTAAGGCTTCGATACATGTTCTTCCTACGTTGTTGAATGGATCTTGTTCTGTTAATGACCAACCTGATGTTTGGCTGTGAGTACGTAAAGCAAGTGATTTTGGATTTTGTGGGTTGAATTGTTTTACTAATTTAGCCCATAACATTCTTGCTGCACGCATTTTTGCAATTTCCATAAAGTGATTCATTCCGATTGCCCAGAAGAATGATAGTCTTGGTGCGAATTGGTCAACGCTCATACCTGCATTGATACCTGCTCTTAGGTATTCTAATCCGTCTGCAAGAGTATATGCCATTTCTATATCGCATGTTGCACCTGCTTCTTGCATGTGGTAACCTGAAATAGAAATAGAGTTGAATTTTGGCATATTCTTTGATGTGAATTCGAATATGTCAGCGATTATTTTCATTGATGGTTTTGGTGGGTAGATGTATGTGTTACGCACCATAAATTCTTTTAAGATGTCGTTTTGGATTGTTCCTGATAATTTATCCATTGAAACACCTTGTTCTTCGGCTGCAATGATGTAGAATGAAAGAATTGGCAATACTGCTCCGTTCATTGTCATTGAAACAGACATTTTGTCCAATGGAATTTGATCAAATAGAATTTTCATGTCTTCTATTGAACAAATACTAACACCTGCTTTTCCTACGTCTCCAACTACTCTTTCGTGATCTGCGTCATATCCACGGTGTGTAGCAAGGTCAAATGCACATGACAATCCTTTTTGTCCTGCTGCTATGTTACGACGATAGAATGCGTTAGATTCTTCTGCTGTTGAGAAGCCTGCATATTGACGAACTGTCCAAGGACGCATTACATACATTGTTGAGTATGGTCCACGCAAGTTTGGCGCTATACCTGCTGCGTAGTTTAGGTGTTCCATACCTTCTAAGTCTGCTTTTCCATAGACAGGCTTTACTCCAATTTGTTCTGTTGTAATCCAATTCTTTGCATTACCAACTTCTTTTTCCCATGCTCCAAAATCAGTTGCTGGTGCAAATGATTTGAAATCGATGTTTGTAAAATTTGGTCTCATTTATACTTAATTTTTTATTTTTTATCTCAATATCTGTTTTAGCGTGCAAAGTTAGTTGTTTATTTTGAACTTTCCAACTAAATTTGTGCTTTTTCTAAGATTTACTTGGTTTTTTTGTTATAAATATATACTTTTGCCGACCTTAATGCTTGATGTATGAATAGTAAACTTAGTATAACTATTGCGTCTAATGAGAGTTTTTGTGGTAAGAAAATTATCCACAAATTGAGTTGTAATCCTTCTTGGATTTGTAATTCTTGTAGTGATGTTAATAGTTTTTTGATTAATCCAAATAAATTTCCTGCTACTGATGTGTTGGTGTTGTATTATGATTTTAATACATCAACTCCTGTTGAAGAGTTAATTGAGTTGTTTAGGAAAAATTTTGGTAAGGTAAAGATATTGTGTGTTGTACCTGAGGATTTTATCTTATTTACTAAGAATATTTTGTTGGAACCAAATGTGATAGATGTTATTCGGACTTCTCCTATTTTGATGGATATGATTTGGAATCACATGGTTAATATTCATAAAGAGTATAAGTTGGAAAAGAGGCTTGTTGCTATTGAGGATAAGGCTTGTTTTATTACTAATTCTCCTAAAATGGAAAAGGTGAATTATTTAATAGAGAAGGCAGCTTTGAGTGATATTAATGTTTGTATTTATGGCCAAACAGGAACGGGTAAAGATGTTATTGCAAAGAGAATACACAGCCTTTCAAAAAGAGCGGCTTTTCCTTTTGTTGCTATAAATGTGGCGGCGATTCCTGAGGAATTGGCTGAAAGTTTGTTTTTTGGACATGAAAAAGGTGCTTTCACGGGTGCAACAAATAGAAGAATAGGATATTTTGAGGAAGCTAATAATGGAACTTTGTTTTTAGATGAAATAGGGGATATGAGTTTGAAAATGCAGGTTAAGTTGTTGAGAGTTTTGCAAGAAGGGAAAATAACAAGAGTTGGAGGTAATGGAGAAATTCCTGTAAATGTAAGGATTATTATTGCTACTCATATTGATATGAATAGTTTGATAGAAATGAATTTGTTTAGAGAGGATTTGTTTTTTAGGTTAATGGGTTTGACTATTGATGTTCCTAAACTTAGTGAGAGAGGTGGAGATGTTTTGTTGTTGGCTGATATGTTTATAAAGGATTTTTGTGCTAAAAATAAAAAAGCTCTTTGTTGTCTTTCGGAAGATGCAAAGATGGCTTTGATGAAATATCATTTTCCGGGAAATGTTCGTGAGCTTAAATCGATTATTGAATTAGCTGTTGTTTTGTGTAGTGATAATGTAATTCGTAGTGAAGATCTTTCTTTGAGAGTTTCAGATATGAAGAAAAGGGATTTTTTGGAAACAGAGCGAACTATGGAGGATTATGAAATATTAATCATAAAGCATTTTATGGAGAAGTATAGTAATAAAGTGCGTTTGGTTGCCGATAAATTAGATATTAGTAAGACGAAGATTTATAAATTAATGCAAGATAATAAATTATAGTATGAGAGAAGTTGTTTGTCCACGTTGTGGAAAGGTGTTTGAATGTAAACATAATAAGGATTGTTTTTGTATGAAATATTATTTGACACCGGAAGCAAAAAAAGACATTCAATCCAAGTGGACTAAATGTCTTTGTGAAGATTGTTTATCTTTATTTGCTCAACCTATTGAGCTAAAATATGAATCTCGTTCTTAGCTAATTCAACTAATCCGCTGTTTATTGCAAATACTTTTTCTTCGCCTGATTCTTCCTCTATTATCTTAATTTCTCCTTTGCTTAGGGCTGAAATTAATGGAGCGTGATCATTTAAAACTTGGAATTTTCCATCAATTCCTTGCATTTTTACTGATTTTACTTCTCCTTCATAGAGAGTTTCTTCTGGACTTACTATACTTAGTTTCATAGTTATTGCTTTTTATTTAGCGGCTGCCATCAATTTTTTACCTTTTTCTATGGCTTCTTCAATTGTTCCAACCATCATAAATGCTGCTTCTGGATATTCATCTACTTCTCCGTCCATAATCATATTGAATCCTTTTATGGTGTCTTCAATTGAAACGAATGCGCCAGGAATACCTGTGAATTGTTCTGCAACGTGGAAAGGTTGAGACAAGAATCTTTGAACACGTCGTGCTCTTGCAACAGTTAGTCTGTCTTCTTCTGACAATTCTTCCATACCTAAGATAGCGATTATATCTTGTAATTCAGAATATCTTTGAAGAATCATTTTAACTCTTTGAGCTGTTTGATAATGTAAGTCTCCAACAATTTCAGGAGTTAAGATTCTTGAACTTGATTCCAATGGATCTACTGCTGGATATATACCTAATTCACTGATTTTTCTACTTAATACTGTTTGAGCATCTAAGTGAGCAAATGTTGTTGCAGGAGCTGGGTCAGTCAAGTCGTCAGCTGGCACATAAACTGCTTGAACAGAAGTAATAGAACCACGATTTGTAGAAGTGATACGTTCTTGCATCACACCCATTTCAGAGGCTAAGGTTGGTTGATAACCTACGGCAGAAGGCATACGACCTAATAAAGCCGAAACTTCACTACCTGCTTGTGTGAAACGGAAGATGTTGTCAATGAATAACAATATATCTTTTCCGCCTGTTGTTTCATCACCATCACGATAATATTCTGCAACTGTTAAACCTGAAAGTGCAACTCTCGCTCTTGCTCCCGGTGGTTCGTTCATTTGTCCAAAAACAAGCGTACATTTACTATTTTTTAAAGCTTCTTTATCTACCTTTGACAAATCCCAACCGCCTTTTAGCATATCTTCTTTAAATTCTTCGCCATAAGAGATAACACCACTTTCAATCATTTCTCTAAGAAGGTCATTACCTTCACGAGTTCTTTCTCCTACACCTGCGAAAACTGATTGTCCAGAATATTTTTTTGCGATGTTGTTTATCATTTCTTGAATAAACACTGTCTTTCCAACACCAGCACCTCCAAACAAACCAATCTTACCTCCCTTTGCGTAAGGCTCAATCAAGTCAATAACCTTAATACCTGTATATAAAACTTCTGTTGAAGTAGAAAGGTTTTCAAATTTAGGAGGATTTCTATGTATAGGATAAGACTTTTCTTTCTTAACAGGGTCTATTCCGTCAATAGTTTGACCTATTACATTAAAAAGTCTTCCGTTTATATCTTCGCCAACAGGCATTGAAATAGGCTCTCCAAGATTTTCAACAACCAAACCTCTTTGCAAACCATCTGTTGAATCCATAGCAATGGTTCTTACAGTGTTTTCTCCTATGTCTTGTTGACATTCTAATATCAATTCGCTACCATCTTGTTTTATAACGCGTAAAGCATCATAAATATTTGGAAGTGTTTCACCTGCTGGAAAGTTTACGTCAATCACAGCACCGATTATTTGAGAGATTTTACCTCTGCTGACTACACTACTCATAGTTCTTTTTAATTATTTCGTTTAATTCAGTTTGCGAATATACACTTATTTATTGAATAAAACTGCCTTTTTTATTATTTTTTTCTTAACATTATTTTCTATATTGCAAAAAATCAGCGAATTAACGTTAGGATAATTTAATGAACTTTTTTTATTTTTCCGCCGCCCATTTGTTGAGGCTAAAAACACTATTGTTGTTACTACAAAATTTTTCTTTTTTTCTTTTTTTTCTTTAATTATTAATTTTATTATATTAATTATTATATTAATTATTATTGTCTGCACGCTGTGCAGAGAAGTATGCACGCTGTGCAGACTTGACTGCATACTGTGCAGAGTCGACTGCACAGTATGCAGAGTTTAAAATTATTTTTTTTGTTATTTCATTTTGTTGTATTTTAACCCTATCTTTGCAAAAAATAAAATTGGTAAGCTATGAAAGAAAATTTCAAACTAAAAAAAATGTTTTATACTTTGGCATTTGGTATGCTTTTTCTAATGCCTTTTACACTTCAAGCACAATGTCCTTTTGGCGAAAAAGTCAATTGCACAGGAGAATGTGGAAGATTCTTTGATGAAAATGGCGATTCGTTTTGCGACAATGGTTTAGTGCAAAAAGAAGAAACAATTACCGAAACTACAACAACCCAAGTTGAAGAAGTAGAACCAAAACAAGAAGTTAAAAAACAAGAAGAAAAACCTGTTATTCAACAAGAAATAAAATTAGAAGAACCAATAATAACAACTCAAACACAAACTGAGCAAATTGCACCAATCAAAACAGAAATCCAACCAGAGAAAAAGAAAACCAAAAAGCCATATAACATTATTCTTATCACATCAATAGTTTTACTTGCCTACCTTTTAACCTTTATATTAGTAAAAGCAGGGAAATTAAAAAAACTATCTCATCGCAAGATTTGGAATGTAATTTTACTTATAACCTTTTTAGTATCTTGTTTATTAGGATTTCTATTAGCCTTACAAATAAACTATGGCTTTTGTATGGATTGGTTTAGAAGTTTCCTTAAATGGCACGTAGAATTTGGAATAGCAATGACCATTATAGCAGTTATACATATCGTATGGCACTATAAGTACTACACAACAATGATTTCCAAGAAAAAGTAAATGAATAAACAAATCCTACGCTTAGCAATACCCAATATAATTACCAATATCACTGTTCCTTTATTAGGAATGGTCGATACAGCAATTGTAGGACATTTAAACAATGGCGATGGCGTAGATTATATAGGAGCAATAGCCGTAGGAACCATGATTTTCAATATCATTTATTGGAACTTTGGATTTCTAAGAATGGGAACAAGCGGATTTACCGCACAAGCCTACGGAGCAAAAGACAAAGAAGAACAAGCAAACATACTCCTTAGAGCCTGTTTCATAGCAATAGTAGCGGCACTCGTTTTAATAATTTTTCAAAAGCCGATAGGGATTTTGTCAATGATGCTAATTGAAGACAAAAACTCAGTTGGAGCCTTAGCCCTTAGTTATTTCTCAATTAGAATATGGGCAGCACCAGCCACACTCTCTATGTACGCACTGAAAGGTTGGCTTATAGGAATGCAAGACTCTAAAAACCCTATGTGGATTTCAATAATAATAAACCTTCTCAACATAATATTTAGTTTTGTCTTGGTTTTCTATTTTGATATGTCGATAAAAGGAGTAGCCTTAGGCACAGTAATAGCACAATATGGAGGCTTGATTACTACACTCTTGATATGGCGAAAAAAATACAAAGAAATTTCAAAATATTTCAATGTAAAAAAAGCATTATCCTTAGAAAAAATGAAATTATTCTTTAAAATAAATTCCGACATCTTTCTTCGCACACTTTGTTTAATAATAGTAACAAGTTATTTCACCATAGCTTCAACAAAAATGCCATATCCAACCCTTGCAATGAACACACTCTTAATGCAATTCTTTACTTTGTTTTCTTACTTTATGGACGGATTTGCCTACGCAGCTGAGTCCTTGTGTGGAAAAGCAAAAGGCGAGAACAATTACCCTCTTTTACAAGCCTTTGTGAAACGATTTCTTCTTTGGGGAGGAGTAATCTCTGTTATATTCATTATCATATATGCACTCTTTGGAGAAAACATTCTTGGAATCTTTACCGACAATCAAGATGTTATTTCTTTTGCTGAGAATTATTTATTTTGGATACTTTTAATTCCAGTAACAGGCTTCATAGCCTTTCTTTACGATGGAATACTTATTGGATTAACCGAGTCAGTCATAATGCGAAATGCAATATTTATTTCAACCGCTGCATTTTTTTTAATATACTTTTCTTTAAATACAATAATAGGCAATAACGCCCTTTGGCTTGCATTCCTAACCTACTTATTAGGAAGAAGTTTGCTAATGATGATAATGAGTAAAAAGAAGATTTTTACAAATCAATAAAAAATAAATCATACAAAATTCTTTTATAAATCTTTTTTTTAGTACCTTTGCGACTTTATTTTGCAATTTAAAAAAACGACTTTAAAGACATATAAAAACGAGGAAAAATAATGGATAAGAAAACGATTATTGGATTAGTATTGATTTTTGCTGTAATGACAGCATGGATGTATATGATACAACCATCAGAGGAAGAAAAAGCAGAAATTAAAAGAAAACAAGATTCAGTTTTAGCTTTACAAATCAAAGAAAATAAAAAAGCAGAAAAAGCCTTAGCAAATACACCTTCACAAGAAGAACAATTGCAACAAACCATTGCAGCAGCAAAAGGAGATGACACCTTAGCGCTTGATGCACAAAAAAAATTAGATGATTATTTCGGAGTTTTCTCGCAAGCAGCAATGAATCCAGAAAGACATCTTTTTGTAGAAAACGATTTGCTTCGCATAGACTTTAACACATTAGGAGGAAAAATCGATCAAGTCTATCTTGCAGAATACAAAACCTATTATCAAGACAGTGTACGCTTCTTTATAAAAGACGGAAACAACTACGGATTAAATCTATCCTTAGGTTCAAGACTTCTTCAAACACAAGATTTGAATTTTGAAATATTTGTAAACAACAAAGCCTACAAAGAAAACACACCAATCAAAGTAAGTGGAGAAGATAGCGTAGTAATAAGCATGCGTATCTACACAAATCAATTAGACTCTCTTGCAAAAGACGTTGCATATCTTGAATATCGCTACACCCTAAAAGGAAACGATTACAGAGTTGGCTTTGATATTATATCACATAACCTAAACAACGTAATAAGCGATAGAAACAATTTAGAATTTGTTTGGGAATCTAAATTAAGAATGAAAGAAAAAGACGGAAGTGTTGAAAACAAAAGCACATCTGTTTACTATCTTTTGAAAGATGAGGTAGAATACCTAAAAGAAAACGGAGTTGATGACAAGAAAGAAGAAAACGGAGTGCCTGTCAAATGGATTTCTTACAAACAACAATTCTTTTCAACAGCCCTTATCTCAAATACAGGAGAAGGATTCATTTCTTCTACAATGCAATCACAAACAGAAAAAGGACAAAAAGACAATTACCTTCGTACAATGTCTTCTAATATAAGCATTCCTTACGATGAAGAAAAGAATCACTTCGTATATGATATGGAATTCTTCTTTGGCCCAAACAAATATGCAGTTATTAGCGACTATGACTTACAAATGGAAGAAATAATACCACTTGGATGGGGATTCTTCTTACTTCAATGGATAAATCGTTTCGTAATTATTCCTGTATTTGACTTCTTACAAAGTTTTGGTTGGAGTATGGGATTGATTATCTTGATTCTTACAATTCTTGTAAAACTTGTTTTGTTCCCATTGGCGTATAAACAATTTGCATCAACAGCCAAAATGAAAGTTATCGCACCAGAGGTTCAAAAAATCAACGAAAAATATCCTAAACAAGAACAAGCAATGCAAAAACAACAAGCTGTGATGAATCTTTACAAAAGAGCAGGCATCAAACCAATGGCAGGTTGTTTGCCAATGTTGATTCAATTCCCTATTTTGGTTGCTATGTTCCGATTCTTCCCTGCATCAATTGAGTTAAGACAACAATCTTTCCTTTGGGCAGATGACCTTTCAACTTATGACTCAATATTAAACCTACCATTCAATATACCATTTTATGGAAATCACATTTCTTTGTTCTGTTTGCTTATGACAGTAGCACAATTGATATACACTCACATTTCAATGAAACAACAAGCACAAACACAAACAATGCCTGGAATGAAATTTATGATGTACTTTATGCCAATTATGATGTTGTTTATCTTTAACAGCTTCTCGGCAGCCTTAAACTACTATTACTTCATTTCATTGTGCTTTACATTCTTGCAAATGTTTATAATCAGAAAAACAATTGACGAGAAAAAAGTATTGCAACGCTTAGAAGCAAATGCAAAGAAGCCATTAAAGAAATCAAAATGGCAACAAAGAATAGAAGCCTTAGAAAAACAAAACCAAGCAATATTGGAAGAAAGAAAAAAACAACAACAACGCCGAAAATAATAATTAAAAAATAAAATAAATTATTAACTAAAAAACACAAACATTATGTATTTCGGATTAATGATTGCTATCTTTGTCATAGGATATGCCATGATAGCGTTGGAACACCCGTTAAAAATTAACAAATCAGCAACCGCCGTATTGTTGGCCGCAGTAATATGGGCAGTATTTGCTCTATTCGGACCAGGAATCAAAGACGGAGCTTTGATTCATCACCTTGGAGAAACAGCAGAAATACTTTTCTTCCTATTAGGTGCGATGACAATTGTTGAAATCGTAGATAAACACGACGGTTTCTCAATTATCACAGACAGAATCACAACAACAAGCAAAAGAAAGTTGTTGTGGATTATCTCTATCCTTACATTCTTCATGTCAGCAGTGCTTGATAACTTAACAACTGCGATTGTTATGTGTGCATTGCTTAGAAAACTTGTAGCAGATCAAAAAACACGTTGGTTCTTTGCAGGTATGGTTATCCTTGCTGCAAATTCCGGTGGTGCATGGTCGCCAATTGGAGACGTAACTACTATTATGCTTTGGATAAAAGGCAACATCACAGCAGGAAATATCATATTAGAAACATTCCTTCCTTCATTAGTTTCATTACTTGTGCCAGTTGCAATCATAGGTATGACAATGAAAGGAAAACTTGAAAGACCTGAAAAAGTAGTTGTAGAAGGTACTTCAAGCGTTACAAGAAAACAAAGCCTTCTTATTCTTTGTATGGGAGTTGGATTATTGTTATTCGTTCCTTTCTTTAAGACAATAACTCACCTTCCTCCATATCTTGGAATCTTATTCGGATTAGGAATCCTTTGGATAACAACTGAAATTATGCACAAGAACAATCCATCGAATTATTCAAGATTAAACGTTACTGCAATCATACAAAAAGTTGACGTTCCTTCTGTTTTATTCTTCCTTGGTATTCTTATGGCAGTAAGTTGCTTGAACGAAGCAGGACACCTTGGACAATTAGCAGGAGCACTTGATAAATTAGGAAACGTTTACGTGATTAACATCGTTATAGGTGTGCTTTCATCTATCATAGACAACGTTCCTTTGGTTGCAGCCGCAATGGGAATGTATCCAATTGAAGCAATAGGAAATTTTGCAGTTGATGGAGCATTCTGGGAAGGCCTTGCATACTGTGCAGGTACAGGAGGAAGCCTTTTAATCATAGGTTCAGCAGCAGGAGTTGCAGTTATGGGAATGGAAAAAATAGACTTCATTTGGTATTTGAAGAAAATATCTCTTTGGGCTTTAATAGGATACCTTGCAGGTGCAGGAACATTCTACTTAATGAGTACATTGATATTTCATGTATAAGATTTAATTTTTCATTTTAATTAATTTAATTTTTTTAACTCCCAAGAGCAAAAAAGTTCTTGGGAGTTTTTTTTGAAAAAATCAAAGAAAAAAAATAAAAAATCAAAGAAAAAAAATAAAAAATCAAAGAAAAAAAATTCTAAAACAAAGAGTTAGTAAATTATTTCTTAACTTTGCAAATTATGAATAGAATATTATTTGTTTTTTGTGTTAGTTGCTTGATTTTTTCGTGTGCAAAAATCGTTACACCAAGCGGAGGAGCAAAAGATTCTTTGCCTCCCTCTATGGTAAAGAGTATTCCAATGCTAAATAGCACTAATTTTTCTGATAAAGAGATAGAAATTATTTTTGATGAGTTTGTTGTGTTGGAAAATCCTATGCAAAAAGTTTTGATTTCTCCTCAAATCTCGCCTTCTCCTGAAATAATAGCCGATTTAAAGACTATTAAAATCAAAGGACTCGACTCTTTGAAAGAAAATACCACCTACATAATTGATTTTGCCGATGCAATAAAGGATTATAACGAAGGAAATCGTTTAAATGGTTTTTCTTTTGCTTTCTCAACAGGAGAAAATATCGACACAATGTGGTATGAAGGAAGGGTTTTAGATGCTTTTAATCTTACACCTATTGCAAATAAATTTGTGCTTCTTTATTCTAATTTTGACACTTCTTATATGCGTTCTCATACTGCTGACTATATTACTCGCACCGATAGTAATGGAGTTTTTCGTTTTCATAATCTTGTAGAAAAAGACTATAAATTGCTTGTGCTTGATGATAAAAATCAAAATAAGATATATGATTTAGCAAATGAGGGCATAGGTTTTTCTAACAAAATATTGACTCCATACGCTTTTGATTCAACTGCAAGAGAAAAACTTTTGAAACATAATTTTTATTACAGCGATTTTGAAGAAAAAGCAGAGGAAATAAATCCTCAAAAACCTTCAAAACCTATTACAGATAGTCTTTTCTTTGTGGGTAAATATGAAAAAGATACAGTTGATTACTATAAAGGTGCATACGAAATAGTGTTTAAGGATAGTTTGTTGATGGATAAATTTCCTGCGTTTTTGATTGATAATGCCGATACTTTGCAGGTGAATTTTGAAAAAAAGAACGATACTCTTTATGTTTTGAATCAAGATTTACACTCTGCAAAACAATATGAAATCCTAATAGAAAAAAATGCGATAAGAAATACTTACAGTCAATCAAATAGAGAGTTTAAACATAAATTCTATTATTCTTCACCTGAGGATTATGGAAAATTAAGCATAATCTTTAAGGATAGTTTATCTTTTGGGAGTTGTCATATTTTTTATCTATATGATTTATCGGGGAAAATTGTTAAAGAATGTGTAAGTTTAGAGGGCGAGGAGAGAGTTGTGATAGAAAATTTAAAAGAAGGTGGTTATAAACTAAGAGTTGCGATAGATAGAAATTGCAATAAGAAATGGGATACGGCAGATTTTTTCTTGCAAGAAGAAAGTGAAAAAGTGTTAATTTTTAATAAAATTATTTCTATAAAAAAGGGTTGGATAGTAGAAGAAAATTGGAATTTTTCAGAATAAATTTGCAAGAAATAAATAAATGTAGTAATTTTGCAGGTCTAAAACTAATTAAATTAAAACGAAAATAAAATGGCAGTAAAAATTAGATTACAACGTCACGGTAAAAAAGGAGCACCTTTTTATCACATCGTTGTTGCGGATGCTCGTGCAGCACGTGATGGAAAATTTATTGAAAAATTGGGAACATACGACCCAATGACAAATCCAGCTACAATTGAATTAAATGCTGAAAGTGCATGCAAATGGTTGAAAAATGGAGCTCAACCAACTGAAACAGCAAGAAATATTTTGTCTTACAAAGGCGTATTGTTGAGAAGACACTTGCAAATAGGAGTTGAAAAAGGAGCTATCACTCAAGAAGTAGCAGATAAAAGATTTGAAGCTTGGATGATAGAAAAGCAAAACAAAATATCTGCAAAACAAGAATCTTGCAGAAATGCTAAAAAAGAAGATGCAAAACAACGTTTAGCAAAAGAATCAGAAGTTAATGCAGCAAAAGCAGCAGCAATAGCTAAGAAGAGAGAAGAAGCAGCAGCAGCTCAAGCAGCGGCAGCAGAAGAAGTTCCTGCAACAGAAGAAGCTGTAGCAGAAACAGCAGAAACTCCAGCTGAATAAGAAAAATAGAAATTGTAAATTCTTAACATGATTTTAGGCTATCTTATATTTAAGGTAGCCTTTTTTGTAAAAAAAGAAATGTTTATGAAGATAGAGGATTGTTTTTATTTAGGAAAAATTCTTAAACCATTTAGTTACAAGGGGGAGGTTGTTCTTTTTCTTGATGTAGATGAGCCAATGGATTATTCTCAACTCGATGGGGTTTATGTTTCTATTAACAAAAAATTGGTTCTTTATGAGATAAAATCTATAAGAATTAACAACAACAAAGCAACTGTTAGATTTGATGGGGTAGAGTATGAGGACTTAGATAGATTGCTTGGAAGGGAACTTTATTTGCCTTTGGAACTTTTGCCACCATTGGAAGGTAACAAATTTTACTTTCACGAAATAATAGGATTTTCAGTAATAGAGGAAGAAAAAGGCAATATTGGAAAAATAGTTGGTGTTTATGAAAATGCTCCACAACCATTATTGTCTATTGATTTTAATGGAAAAGAAATCCTTTTACCAATAATAGATCAAATAATATTGGAAGTAAATCGTCAAGAAAAACAAATGAGAGTAAAAGCACCGGAAGGTTTGATAGAACTATATATTCAATAACTTTTTATTGTTAAACGATAAAAAAATATCGTAAAAAATTTGGTGAATATAAAAAAACAATATATTTTTGCATCAAAATACAAGAGCAATGAATATAAGGAAGAAATTATTAACAGTAAAAAGCATAAAAATTATCTTTGATGTGGCAATTGCGTTAATGTCTTTGTCTTTGATTATATTGCTTGTTGCTTTTGTTTTTGGACTTTCTGCCGATAATGAAATCTATTCTAAGGGTTATGCTTTGATTGAGCAAGATAAAAACACTCAAATAGAATTGCAAGGCGAGGTTCCCTCTAATCATAAAGATGTTCATATTCATCTAAAACCAGAAGGAATAAAAGTGGCATACGATATAGATATTCACAGCAATAGTTTTTCGGCAATTTGTCTTAAACTTCTTTATGTGCTTACTTTAAATGTGAGTATATTCTTTTTATTGTTTGTTATTGTTCAAATAAGAAATATAGTAAACTCAGTTTATAAAGGATTTAAAGCAGGTGATGTTTCTTTGGGACATTGTGTGTTTACCGACAAAAACATAAAAAGAATGAAATATATATCACTTGGCTTTATTTTGATGCCATTTTTAGAACTATTGGTCTATATTTCAGATAAGATATTTATAAAAACTTTCCTTCAAATAAAGGAATTAAACATAGTTCCTGAGTTTGGATTATCTACAATTTCGTGGGAATATATCTTAATAGGTATGTTGTTCTATGTTATGATAGATATACTTAAAAAAGGTATAAGTTTGCAACAAGAAAACGATTTAACAATTTAATAAAGCAATGGGAATAATAGTAAACTTAGATGTTATGATGGCAAAGAGAAAGATTTCCCTCGGAGAACTTTCGTCTAAGGTAAATATTACCCTTGCAAATATGTCTAATCTCAAAACAGGCAAGGCAAAGGCTATTCGTTTTTCTACCTTAGAGGCTATTTGCAAAGTTTTAGATTGTCAGCCGGGAGATATTTTAGAATATACAGAAGATTCAAATACAGAAATAATAATAACAAACCAAAAAAAAGAACAGTATGAAAAGTAGAATTTTTTCAGTATTGGCGTTGTGCTTATTGATTAGTACAACAGGGTTTGCTCAAAACAAGAAAGAAGTTAATCTTGATGAGCAAATAAAATTGAATGGTAAGGTTCGTACAGGAAAATTAGCTAACGGACTTACTTATTACGTAAGAGCTAACAACAAACCTGCAAACAGAGCAGAATTTCAAATTGCAGTAAATGCTGGATCTGTTTTAGAAGAAGCAAATGAAGTTGGATTAGCTCACTTCTCTGAACACATGGGATTCAATGGAACAAAGCATTTCCCAGGAAACACAATGATTGATGATTTGGAAAAAGAAGGTATCGTTTTCGGAAGAGAGATTAACGCATACACAGGCTTTGACCAAACAGTTTACATGGTAACACTTCCAACAGATAATTCAAGATTATTTGATATGGGATTGAAGATTCTTGATGGTTGGGCTTCTGGAATGTTGATGACAGGTGAAGAAATCGACAAAGAAAGAGGCGTTATCATTGAAGAATGGCGTATGAGCCAAGGTGGAAGCGAAAGATTAAGAGCTAAAACTTGGGGAACAATGTTAAAAGGTTCTAAATACGCAGAAAGACTTCCTATCGGAACATTAGAAAACCTTGAAAACTTCAAATATGAAGACATTAGAGGATTCTATCAAAAATGGTACAGACCAGATAACATGGCTGTAATCGTAGTAGGAGACTTTGATGCAGACGAAATGGAACAAAAAGTTATTGATTACTTTACAATGACTCCAAAACACTGCACTCCATTGGAAAGACCTACTTACACAATTGACAACAACAAAGAACCACTTGTATGTGTTGCAACAGATAAAGAAGCAACTTCTACTCAAATTCAAATGTTCTACAAACACCCTGCAAAAGCTGTTAAAACTTGGGGAGATTATCGTGAACAATACTTGGTAAACTCTTTATTTGAAATAATGTTCGATGAACGTTTATCAGAACTTGCTGAAAAGAAATCTTGTCCTTATATGCAAGCAGGAGCAGGTTATGGTGGATTCCTTGCAAGACCTGTTGCAGCATACCAAATGTATGTAGTTGCAAAAGAAGGTAAGGTAATGGAAGCTTTAGAAGCAATGATGCTTGAAAATAGAAGACTACAACAACACGGATTCCTTCAAACAGAATTAGACAGAGCAAAAGAATCTTTATTAGAAAGATATGAAAGAGCAGCAAAAGAAGAATCAAAAACAGAAAGTAGCCGTATAGCAGCAGAATTAGTTGATTACTTCTTAGAAGAAATTCCTATGCCAGGTGCAATCATTGAAAACAAATGGGCAAAAGCAATGATGGAAAGCATCACTTTGGAAGAAGTAAACGCTTTGATAGGAAAATGGATGACAGAAGAAAACTTCGTTTGCACAATCTCTATGCCAGAAAAGAAAGGTGTTAAAGTGCCAACAGAAGACAAAGTTTTGAAAGCTATAGAAAAATGTAAAAAAGCAAATACTAAGGCTTGGGTTGATAATGTTAAAACAGAACCTTTCTTAGCACAAGAACCAAAAGGTGGAAAAATAGAATCAACAACTAAGAACGAAAAATTTGACTACACAGAATACGTTCTTTCAAACGGAGCAAAAGTAATCGTTAAGAAAACTAACTTCAAAAACGATGAAATCCTTACTTACGCAGAATCAAACGGAGGTGCATCTATGTATGATGATAAAGACATTATGAATGTTAATTTCGCAGCAAGCATAGTTGACGGAAGTGGTATAGGAAACTATGATCACAGCCAATTGATGAAGTTTATGAAAGGTAAATCATTTGGAATAACACCTTCAATCGGCGAATTACAAGACGAACTTAACGGAAGCTGTTCTCCAAAAGACTTTGAAACACAATTACAATACATCTATTTATTCTTCACTGCACCAAGAATGGATAAAGAAGTTTTGGCAAGCGAAATTGATAAGATGAAAACTCAAATCAATATGGTGAAAAATATGCCAGAATTTGCATTCCAAGAAAAATGGATAAAATCAATGTATCCTAACGACAAACGTACAATTATGATACCAACAGAAGCACAATTGAAACAATTGAATGCTGACAAAATGTTAAAGATATTCAAAGAAAGATTCTCAGATGCTTCTGACTTTACATTCACTTTCGTTGGAAACATTGACGAAAAAACAATGCTTCCTTTGATTGAAAAATACATTGGTGGACTTCCTTCATTAAAAGGCAAAAAAGCAGAAAAATGGCAAGACCGTTCATCTGCATTTGCAAAAGGAATCGTTGATGAAACAGTATATGCAGGAGAAGCAAACAAAGGTTTGATGACAATTACATTTGAAAACAACTTCGATTGGAACGATCGTCTTGCAACAAACGCATTAGACAACATTTGTTCTATCAAACTTACTGAAACAATTCGTGAAGAATTAGGTGGAACATACTCTCCTTCATTCTCACTTTCATACGAAAAATACCCACAAGCAAAATCAACAGCAATGTGCTACTACACTTGCGACCCTACAACAGTTGATAAACTTACAAATGCAACATTTGAAGTGTTAGATAAATTGATTGCAGAAGGTCCAACAGCAACAGACTTAGATAAAGTAAAAGAACAATTAATCCTTGAAAGAAAAGGAAGAATGGAAAGAAACGGTTACTGGTTAGGACAAATCATAGGAAGTAGATTCTACGGATATGAAATGCAAACATTAGAAGAATATTCAGCAGCAGTAAACGCTTTAACAATAGAAGACATTAAAGCAGTAGCAGCTAAATATTTGAAACACGATGGATATGTAAGAGTTTCAATGAAACCAGAATCAATGAAACCAGCAAAATAATCAAAACAATAATTGATTAAAGAAAACTAAAAGGAGAGTAGTAAAATACTCTCCTTTTTTTATTTGAATTATAATTTTTTCTCTATCTTTGCACGCTGTTTTTAAAGGTAAAAATTGTATGAAAAAAACAAAACGATTTTTTAAAATTATCTATAATGTACTATTGTATAGCTTTGCAGTAGCAGGCCTTGCAATAATTGGAGCTTGGACTGTTTATCAATTAGGTTGGACAAAGAATAGAGGAGCAATAGACAATAATAATCGTTATTTAGTAGAGGTTGCGGAGTTGAAAAAAGGAATAGTAAACAAAGAAAAAGCAATTCTTACTACCGAAGACTTAGCAAAACTAACAGCAATTAGTCGTCTCTATCCAAAAAATGCAGATTTAATTCTTAAAGCAATTAAAAATTCATACGCAGAAGGCAATTTGCAACAAATGATAGCTGCTTGTGAGATGTATTTACAAGAGAATGAAACCTACTCAACTTATTTGCAAAATCAAGATGCAGCATTAGCGAGCTTAAAAAAAGATAGCACAGGCGAAAACGTAATACAATGGATGAATCTTCCTGAGTGGTACGCCTTAAAAGAAGCAATTGTAAAGGATAAAGCCGAAATAGACAGTGCTGCTAAGGTTGCGGGAGTGGAATCGCGAATGATAGTGAGTTGTTTGATAGGAGAACAGATACGTTTGTTTAATTCTAAGAGGGAAATGTATAAAAAATATCTTGGACCTGTGAAGGTTCTTTCGGTGCAATCGCAATTCTCCTTTGGCGTTAATGGAATAAAAGACTTCACTGCAATGCAAGTTGAAAAACATTTAAAAGATGATACATCGGCTTTTTATATGGGCAAGAAATATGAAAACATATTAGACTTTGAAACCGAAAATCATCAAGAAGAAAGAATGAATCGCTTGGTTGATTATCAAAGTCATTACTATTCATATCTATACACTGCTTGCATATTGCATCAAACTAAGAAACAATGGCAAAGAGCAGGATACGATATAGCCTCACGCCCCGAAATACTTTTCACTTTATTTAATATAGGCTTTTCGGAAAGTCATCCGGGACCTGATCCAAAATGTGGAGGATCAAGCATAAATGTAGGCGATTACATATATACATTTGGAACAATTGGTTTTGATTTTTACTATTCAGGAGAATTAATAGAGGAATTTCCTTTTGAAAAGCAAAGATTTATAGATTAAGAAAATGAAAAAATATATCCTATTATTTATTACAACAAGTCTTTTTATTTCTTGCGCAAGAGTAAAAGAGACAACATACGAAAAACACCTTGTTTTCCCAAGTCAAGCAAGTCAAGAAAAGAAAATAGAAATGATTTCACGCCTTGTGCCAAACAAATGGCAATTAAATTGGCAAGAAATGGAGCTTACTGCTTTTCTTCATTTTGGAATCAACACCTTTACGGGCAATGAATGGGGAGATGGCAAAGATGATCCAAAACTTTTCAACCCTACACAACTCAACTGTGAGCAATGGGTAAAAGCACTCAAAGATGCAGGCTTTAAAATGGCAATTCTCACTGCAAAACATCACGATGGCTTTTGTCTTTGGCAAACACAAAGTACAGAATACTCAGTAAAAAATTCTCCATGGAAGAATGGCAAAGGCGATGTGGTGAGAGAATTAAGAGACGCTTGCGAAAAATATGACCTTAAATTTGGAATCTATCTTTCACCTTGGGATAGAAACGCAAAATCCTATGGTGATTCTCCCGAATACAACAAACTTTACATAAAACAATTGACCGAGCTATTAACAAACTATGGAGAGATTCACGAAGTATGGTTTGACGGAGCTTGTGGCGAAGGAGAGAACGGTAGAAAACAAGAATATGATTGGAAAGCAATATTAAAAACAATTAGAGACTTACAACCACAAGCCGTAACTGCAATAATGGGAGACGATGTGCGATGGGTAGGCAATGAAAGCGGACTTGGCAGAGAAACAGAATGGAGTGCAACACTTATTGCACCAGGATCATATCCCGATAAAAAAGAAAACAACACACAACTCGGCTTAAACGAAATGTCAAAAGACCTTGGAAGTAGAGCTTTAATAGAAAAAGCAAAAGAAGCCTATTGGTATCCATCGGAAGTTGATGTTTCAATTCGTCCAGGTTGGTTTTATCACTCTGAGGAAGATGAAAAAGTACGCTCACTCTCCAATTTAGTAGATATTTACTATCAATCCGTAGGACGTAACTCGGTTTTGCTGTTGAATATCCCACCAGACACAAGAGGTTTGCTACATGAAAATGACGTAAAACGCATAAAAGAACTCTCAAACTATCTTTCAAAAACTTTTTCTAATAACTATTTAAGCAAAAACTATAAAACCTGGAAAGCACAAGAGAAAGAAAGCAAAGAATTTCTTGTAAAAAAAGACGCAACAATTAATACTCTTCTTTTACAAGAAGACATAACAAAAGGACAACGAGTAGAAGAATTTCTTGTGGAAGGATTCTTTAACGGAAAATGGCAAACTCTAAGCCAAGGCACAACAATAGGCTACAAACGTTTGCTAAGATTTGAAGATTGTAAAGCAGAAAAAATACGAATCACAATACTTTCTTCACGAGGCGAAGCAAATATAAAAAATCTTGGGCTTTATTACGCTGAAAAAATAGAAGACAAACAATAATTAAATATCCTTGTCAGAGCTCTCGTTAAAACCATTTTCATAATACATGACAATCTTATAACGAGAGAAAATTTTGACAATCATAAACCAAACAAATCGTTCGTCATTCATTAACCAAGAATCGCCTTTTTGATAAAAGCCTGCACGATAAATCAAACCACGATTTGCCATATCATAAGCAAGGTTTTCATCACTGCGAATAGCTTGATTTAATTCAAAAGGCATATAATTTTCACTGCTTTCAAATTGTCTAACAAGAGAATTAAACCTTGTAACAATTTGTTCTTCATCACGAGTAGTCAAGTCTTCAATAATAAGTCTCCATACCTTATCGTTTTGCATATCTACATCTACAACAACAGTCTCACCATTGAAAATTCCAATCAAAGCATCGTCCTTTTGACTATAAGTAAAACCTTTATCTTTTAACTTCTCAATAATTTCTTTGCCTGAGCCATCAACAGGAATACCAAGAAACTTTGTAACATCTTTTTGAGCAGATAAGTCCAAGAAAACAAGGCATGCAAATATAACAACTAAAAATCTTTTCATTAGCAAATTAATTTTTTGCAAAGTTACGAAAAAATAAATAAACCCAAGAGAATTTTCCCTTGGGCTTATTCATTGAAATAAATCACTATTCTTATTTGATAATAATCTTTTGAGTTTTACTTCCCTTGCTATTGAAAGCCTTAATCATATAAGCACCGGCAGAAACCTCATTCAAAGAGAAATTTAATGAATGAGTTGAAAGCACTTTTTGACCTAAGGCATTGTAAACCTCAATTTGAAGATTAGTTTCGTTAGTAGAGATGTTTACAATTCTGTTGCTGTTTGTAATATCAATTGCAAGCTCTTTAACATCGTTTAATCCAACAGACTTTTTAACCAATACTTTAAAGCGATTAGCATTCTCACCAACCGAAACCTCAGTTGTGTATTCCACACCAGGATTTAAATCAATAGTTTCTTCACCATCAATAATGCTTACCGCATAACCCTCAGGAATATAATCAGCTCTAAACTTCACTTCTTTTTCTTCATAACTTCTAACATTCATTGTAGCATAATAAGGCACTTCTTTCACTTCTTCTTTCACAAGCTTAATGCCATCAGTTACGAAATAAGGCTCAGTCATTCTTTCCATAGCGAACAATTTGTTAGCATCGTAAATGTCGTAGTATTGTTGTGCGTCTTCATTGTGTGCAAACAAAAGTTCAGAAGCAACATTGTCTGCAATCATAGAAAGTTTTATGAATCCTCTTTGAGAAGAAGACTTAGCACTGTGATTAACTCCGTGTTCACATTGTGGCTCATCGTATTCGTGTATTTGTGATTTAGTAAACTTTATTTTGTTTGTTCCATTATTTTGTACATTTACAAAGAAACCTTGACCAACACCAAGATCAAAACCATTTTCTGTATCAGTTTTATACCAAAACTCCCAAGAACTATTTGTTGCATTTAAGATATAAACTCCTTGTCCTTGAATTGTTGTGTTAGATTGTTCAGGATCAGGATTAGGATTAGGATATGGATCATAAGATATATTAGTATTATCCTTAACAAAAGCGTTTACGCAAAGCTTTGCAGGATATGGATTTGCTAATGCCATCCATTTATAAGTGTTATCTGCAATATTTTTTTCAACATAAACAGTGTCGTTGTTCAAAACAAAGTCTGTATAAACTCTTTGTAATCCTCCTACCACTCCATTATCACGATCTCTTTTTGTAGAGAATGTTATTCCTCCTGCATAGAAAGGCCAAGCAAGGAATCCTTCTCCCGGTCTTATAGTGTCTTCTCCATAAGAAAAAACAGTTTCCCAATCGTTTGTTGCGTAATCAAATCTTACAGCTGAAGCATCAAGGAGATTACCATTATCATCAGGATGTCTTTGTACAGCATATAAATCATAAACATTGAAAGGAGCACCAACAAAATTCCAACTATTTTCTACCGCAGGTACTTTAACATGTATTTCTCCTGCAAGATTTTGATGCATTCTTACATGTCCGTATGTATAATCAGTACCACGTAAAGTAACATCACCAGTACTTCCATCAATAGTTGCAGTAGCAGTATGGTTTCCATTGTAATAGAATTTATGTTTTATTAAGGTGTTACCGTTTACTACCTCTTTATAGAAACCATAGGTTGGGGTTGTTCCTAAGCTACTAATTACTGCTGAAACAGAGGGTTCTACACCATAATAATATATAGAGCCCTCTTGAATTCTGTAATAATCCCTATCTTCTACATTTACACCATCATAACTACCATTTGATTGTGTAATTGTAAGTAAATAACGTGTTTTGGTATCTCTAATATAAATATTTTCTTTTTTATAGTTGCCTACTGTTGTTGCAGTTCCATTTAATAAAGAAGTAATGTCAGTAGAGTCTTTAATAGGATAATCTTTTATAAGATAAATCGTGTTGTTATGTTTTTTTATTTCATAAGTAACATTTAAAGTTATATTTTCATTAAAAAGAACAGAGTCTCTTTCTATTAATTGTCCGTAATGATTTTCATCACCTGTTGCATCTATTATCATTATTCCATTATTTACAGAATTAAAAGGATAAATATCTCTACGATGTTTTAAAGTTACTACGTGAGGAACACGCATACCATTAATTTTATCATAGCTAATTACAAAAGGTTGCATAGGATTTCTTGGAACGAAATTAGGCCAACGATCATCGTTTGGGTTATTAATATCATTCTTTAACCAAGCTTCTTTTGCCGCAGGAGTTCCATTGCTTGGATAACCAGCTGCAATAGCACTATCTATCCAACCATCATATCCTCTCCAAGTTTTAGGATCGCAGAAGTCTCCAGTTGTATCTGTTACTGCAAGACATAAATTTCCTTCGTTGATTTTATCTAAACTTGTTTGATTAGTATTTCCAAAAAGACCTTTTGCATAAACTTTTTCCATTCCACAAGGAACATAAAGTTTGTTGTATTGAGTTCCGAAAAGTGTTGTATTTGTAGAAAGAGTTATTGGCTGATTATTTGCATCTACAAATTGAACGCTTCTGGTATTGTCGCCATTGCCATAAGTTTCTATGCAGAAAAATTCCACATTGTCTCGTTCATTGTTTGAGAAAGCATTATCTGCTATTGTGATATTTCCGTTGTTATCTCCACAACCTAAGAAAATTATTTGAGCATCGTGTACTTGTGCAAATGCTTGTGAGCCTATTGATGTAACGCTTTCTGGAATTACTATTTCTCTAAGATTATTATCGCAATTCATTAATAGTCCTTCTGGAATTTCAGTTATGTTATTAGGAAGCGTTACGGCTTGTAAATTTCTACATTTTGCAAAAGCGTATGCTCCAAGCGTACAAGTTGGATTAGGAATATGCATTTCAACTAAACTTTGACAATCTTCAAAAGCTTTTGCTTCGATTGAAGTACAAGTGTTTGGAATTCTTATGTGTTTTAGCTTTTGACAATTATGAAAAGCATTAGTTTTTATTGTTACAACACCACTTCCCATATTTACAACAAATTCAGTCTTGTTGTTTCCTGCATTCTCAAAGGCATATTCTCCAATTGTTGTAACTGTATTAGGAATAGTAACTCCTAACATGTCGCTTGAATGTTGAAACGCTTGATTTTCAATTTCTGTAACAGCATAAGTGTTGCTTTCGATAGTAACTGAGTCAGGAATAACTACATGAATGTCGTTTAAATTTCCATTTTTCTTTACTTTCACATTGTTAGTTCCTGAAATAATTGTGTAGGTTAAATAATCTTGTTGCCCCATAAGGGTAATTGAAAAGACGACAGATAAAACTGTCAATAAATACTTCTTCATATTATTTGTGTTTTTAATTTTTTACCAATCTGCAAAATTATCAAAAAAAAATAGCTTGACAAAAAATATTAAAAAAAACAATGAAAAAATTTTTTGTAAAGAAAAAATTTGTACCTTTGCAAACCGTAAGAAAAAAATACAGTATAAAAAAAATAGTTTTAGCACTTTGTTTATTAATGTTCGCAAGTTCTCTTCAAGCACAAATGCCTCCAACAATAAGTGATAATTGGAGAGGAGGACGTATGACTAATGAAGAGGCTCGCAATGCACATATATTAATTAGAAGTATAGAACCTTCTAGCGGAGAAACTCGTCAATCGGTAGGAGATACTCCTCTTGCTCCTGCGACATTGTTGCTTTTGGGATTAGGTAGTGTTGCTGTTGGTGGCACTGTTTATAGAAATACAAAGAAAAGACAATAAATGAAAACTTTTTCATAAGTTGTAATGTTTAAAATTATGTTGTGCAAATTCTTTTTAGGATTTGCACTTTTTTTTTCTTTGCTTTATTTAATTACCTCTTTGTGGTAGAAGCATTACCCCTTTGTGGTAATAGGATTACCCCTTTGTGGTAATGGCATTACCATAGGAGGGTATTTTTTTTCTTTACGTTTTAGAGAAAAAAAACAAAGATTTTTTTAATTTTTTCTTTACTTTTTTCTTTTTTTTCTTTGATTTTTTTGAATTTTTCTTTGCTTTTTTTTTCTTGGTTTTTTACCAAGTTCACAAAAAAAATCCCAAACATCGTTTCTTTTGACGTTTGGGAAATTTTTTATTGGTTTTTTTAATCTTTATTTCATCAATTCAGCAAATTCTTTGTAGAAATAAGGTATTGTTTCTATTCCTTTGAAGAATTGTTCTAACGGATAGTTTTCGTTTGGTGAGTGAATTGCGTCTGCTCCTAAGCCAAATCCCATTAAAATAGATTTTATTCCTAAGATTTTTTCAAATCCTGCGATGATTGGAATACTTCCGCCGCTGCGTGTTGGGATTGGGCGTTTGCCGTATGTTGTTTGATATGCTTTTTCGGCTGCTTTGTAGGCTGGCATATCGATTGGCGATACGTAAGCATAGCCTCCGTGTAATGGAGTAACTTCTACTTTTACTGATTCTGGTGCAAGAGTTTTGAAATATTCTGCAAATTGTTCTGTTACGACTTCAAAATCTTGGTCTGGTACAAGACGGAATGAGATTTTTGCGTGTGCAGTTGAAGGAATAACGGTTTTTGCTCCTTCTCCTGTGTATCCTCCCCAAATTCCGCAACAATCAAGGCTTGGTCTAATGCCTACGCGTTCTATTGTGCTGTATCCTTTTTCGCCGTGAAGGGCTTTTATGTCTATTGCTTTTTTATATTCTTCTTCATTGAAAGGTGCTTGTGCCATTAGGTCTCTTTCTTCTTGTGAGGCTACTAATACTTTGTCGTAAAAGCCCGGAACGGTGATGTGATTGTTTTCATCTGTAAGTTTTGCAATCATTTGACAAAGTATGTTGATAGGGTTTGCAACTGCTCCTCCGTAAAGTCCTGAGTGAAGGTCGCGATTTGGTCCTGTTACTTTTACTTCTACATAGCCTAAGCCTCTAAGTCCTGTTGTGATTGAAGGAGTGTCGGCTGCTATCATTGATGTGTCTGATACTAAAATTACGTCTGCTTTTAATAGTTCTTTGTTTTCTTTGCAGAAGTCGTAAAGACTAACTGAGCCTATTTCTTCTTCTCCTTCAAGCATAAACTTAACGTTGCAAGGAAGTTGGTTTGTTCTTACAAGATATTCAAATGCTTTTGCGTGCATGAAGGCTTGTCCTTTGTCATCATCGGCTCCTCTTGCCCAAATGAAGCCATCTTTTACTACTGGTTCAAATGGATCTGTACGCCATTCGTTTGCTGGGTCGATTGGCATTACATCGTAGTGTCCGTAGATAAGGATTGTTGGTTTTGATGCGTCAATTATTTTTTCTGCATAAACAACAGGGTTGCCTTGTGTTGGCATTATTTCGCATTTGTCTGCTCCTGCTTCAAGGATTAGTTCTTTCCATCTTTCTGCACAACGAATCATATCTGGTTTGTGTGCTTCTATTGAAGAGATTGATGGAATGCGAATTAAAGAGAATAATTCTTCTAAAAATCTGTCTTTGTTTTGTTCAATGTAGTTCTTTATATCCATGACTATTTGTTTTATTTTTTGTTTTGTTTTTAAAAATCTGTTTCTAAGTTTTCTTCAAAATATTCTTGTTGTTCTATTTCCGATTCTAAGATTATTGGGTTGTTTATCCAATCTTTTATTATTATTGCTGAGCTTATTTGTGGTTTTATTTGCTTAAATAGGTTGTAGGCTTCTAAGCGTGTTATGAAGTCGCCACATTTTACTATGAAGTTTGGTTCGTCAAAGCTTACATAGGCTCTTGTGTTAGGATAGATGTCCATTAGCTCGTCTTTTAGTGCAAAGGCTTTGGCTTTGGCGTTTGTTCCGGTGAAGGAGTTTACTTTTATTCTGTATCCTTGTAGGGTTCTCGACATTTCGTTGTATTCTATGTGTCGTTCTAAGATTGTTTGTAGGCGTCCGTCTGCTATTACCTTTACTTGCGATTGGCTTTGTAGAGATAGTAAAAAGCTAAATGCTATAAAGAGTGTGCTTGTTAATAAAATTTGTCTTGGTTTCATGGCTTTTTTTATCTTGATTCGTTATAAAGTTGGCGTACTGAACAGGTTAATACGGGTATGTGTGAGTTGTTTATCATTTGTTGTGCGTATGGTCCGAGGAATATGTTGCTTAGTGTTTTTTCTTGTTCACTCATTATCACAATTAGGTCGGCGTTGTGTTTTGTTGCGTATTCTATTGTGGAAAGAGTTGTGTTTTCTGCCTCAATGAAGTCGATTCTATATCGCATATTCTTTGATTTTAGTAGGTTTTCTACGCTTGTAACGTATTTGTCTACTATGTTGCGAATGGATTTGCTTGTGCTTGAATAGATTCCTAAGACATAGATTTCGGAGTTAGGGAACATTTTTGCAAATTCTATTGTCCAAGGAACTTTTTGACGGGTGTCTTTTGTGAAGTCTATTGGCATGATTAGTACTTCTAAGTCTTTGTCGGTGTGGAAGTCTTCTCTGATTGTTAAAACAGGACAATGTGATTCGGTTATTGTCTTGTAGGTGTTGGCTCCTGCGAATTTTTCGTCATAACCGCTGTTGCCGTGTGTGCCTATTATTAATAAATCGGCGTCAAATTCTTTTATGGCTTTGTTGAGTGATGAATATACTTTGCCTTTTGGTAGAATGTGATAGTAAACTTCGCTTTCTGTTAGTTTTTCTTTTGCTTTGTTTACGTATTCTTTTAGTTTTTCTTCGGCTTTTGTGTATTCCATTTCAACGGTTTCTACCCAAACTATATGTAAATCGGCTTCTGCTCTTGCAGCTACGTCAATACTTACTTTCATTGCTGTTAATGAAGATTTGGAAAAGTCTATTCCTACTACGATTGTATCCATAAAATTATTATTTAATGGTTAATATCTCTATAATTGACAAAAATTACTACCTTTGCAAAGGAAAGATTCGCAATTTTGTGCAAATATAACAAAATATTTCAAAGAAATAATTTTTTTTGTGAAAAAATAATAGAAATGAACAATAATTTGAATCCGGAGAAGGAGCGTTTGACAAAAAGTGAGAGTGATTATGAAAAGGCTCTTCGTCCTTCGGCTTTTGATGGTTTTGCAGGACAGGAGCAGGTGAAGGAAAATTTAAAGATTTTTGTTCAGGCTGCAAAGGAAAGGGGTGAAGCGTTGGATCATGTCTTGTTGCATGGACCTCCTGGGCTTGGAAAAACTACTCTTAGTTATATCATTGCTAATGAATTGGGCGTTAATGTGAAGATGACTTCTGGCCCTGTTTTGGATAAGCCTGGTGAGCTTGCAGGTATTTTAACTAATTTGGAGGAAAATGATGTTCTTTTTATTGATGAAATACATCGTCTTTCGCCTGTTGTTGAGGAATATCTCTATTCTGCAATGGAGGATTATAAAATTGATATAATGATAGAGAGCGGACCTAATGCGAGAAGTGTGCAAATAGGTTTGGCTCCTTTTACTCTTATTGGTGCAACTACTCGTTCGGGACTTTTGACGGCTCCTTTGCGTTCGAGGTTTGGTATTACTTGTCGTTTGCAGTATTATGATCATAAAACCCTTGCAGGAATCATTAAACGTTCAAGTAATATATTGCAAACCCCTATTCATGAGGAGGCTGCAATGGAGATTTCTCGCCGAAGTCGTGGCACTCCTCGTATTGCTAATCTTTTGCTTAGAAGAGTGAGGGATTTTGCTCAAATAAAATCAAATGGAGTGATAGATATGCAGGTGGCAAATATTGCTTTGGAGGCTTTGAATGTGGATAAGAATGGATTGGACGAAATGGATAATCGTATTCTTTCTTGTATAATTGATAAGTTTAAGGGTGGCCCTGTGGGAATTACTACAATTGCAACCGCCGTGGGTGAAGATGCAGGAACGATTGAAGAGGTGTATGAACCTTTTCTTATTCAAGAGGGATTTTTGCAAAGAACGGCTCGCGGAAGAGAAGCAACGGCTTTGGCTTATCAGCATCTTGGACGATTTAATGCAAAAAATAATCAAGGAGAATTGTTTTAAGAAGGAAAAATAGTAACTTTGCAAGTTGAATTATAAATAAAAAATAAATACAATAATGGCAGTACATAAAATAAGCCCTGAATTATTGACTCTTGGTCAAGTGGATAAAATCTTAAAAGAGGGTATGACATTGGAACTTTCGCAAGAAAGTAGAGAGAGAATCGTAAAGTGTAGAGAATATCTTGATAATAAGATGAAAACTCAAAAAGAACCTATCTATGGTGTTACTACTGGTTTTGGTTCTTTATGTAATATTTCTATTTCTAAGGAAGAACTTTCTCAACTTCAAAAGAATTTGGTGATGAGTCATGCTTGTGGAGTTGGAGAAGAAGTGCCTGCGGAAATTGTTAAGATAATGCTTTTGAATAAAATCCAATCTTTGTCTTACGGAAACTCAGGTGTGCAACTTCAAACTGTTGAAAGATTGATTGCATTCTTTAATAATGATATTCTTCCTGTTGTTTATCAACAAGGTTCTTTGGGTGCAAGTGGCGACTTGGCTCCTTTGGCTCACATGTGTTTGCCTTTGTTGGGATTGGGTCAAGTAGATTATAAAGGAAGACGCATAAGTGGAGAAGAATTAAATAAAGAGTTTAATTGGCAACCAATAGAACTTCAATCAAAAGAAGGTTTGGCTTTATTAAATGGTACTCAATTTATGAGTTCTTTTGCTGTTTGGTGTGTAATTAAAGCTCAAAAACTTTCAGATTTAGCTGATAAGATTATGGTTGTTTCTTTGGAAGGATTCGATGGAAGAATTGAACCTTTCTTTGACCCTGTACATCAAGTAAGACCTCATGCTGGTCAAATAGAAACTGCAAGAAGAGTAAGAGAAATGTTGGAAGGTAGCCAAATTATTGCTCAACCTAAGAAACATGTTCAAGATCCTTATTCATTCCGTTGTGTGCCACAAGTGCATGGCGCAAGTAAAGATGCAATTGCTCATGTTGCAAGCGTGATTACAACTGAAATTAACTCTGCAACTGATAATCCAACTGTATTCCCTGATTTGGATATGGTTATTTCTGCTGGTAATTTCCACGGACAACCTCTTGCTATCAACCTTGACTATTTGGCAATAGCTGTTGCTGAATTGGGTTCTATTTCTGAAAGAAGAACTTATCAATTAATCGGTGCTAAGAGAGATTTACCTTCATTCTTAGTTGCAAAACCTGGCTTAAATTCAGGATTTATGATTCCTCAGTATGCAGCTGCATCTGTTGTTAGTCAATCTAAACAATTGTGTACTCCTGCTTCTGTTGATACAATAGATTCTTCGCAAGGTCAAGAAGATCATGTTTCATTTGGCTCAAATGCTGCTACAAAACTTTATCGTGTTGTAAACAATACTGAAAGAGTTTTAGCAATAGAGCTTTTCAATGCAGCACAAGCATTTGATTTCCGTAAACAACAAACAGGTCTTTCTTCTTCTAAGTGTATTGAAGACTTCGTAAAATCATACAGAGAAAAGGTTGCCTTTGTTCAAGACGATGTTGTAATGTATGAATTGATACATAAGAGTATAGACTTTTTAAGAGATCAACAATAATTTAAATATTGATTTTGGCTTTCAGGTTATTTGAAAGCCAAAATCTTTTTTTTCTTATGGCTTTTTTACCTACTACAAAAAAAGAAATTGAAAATCTCGGTTGGGATAGTGTCGATATAATATTTGTTTCGGGCGATGCTTATATTGATCATCCTTCTTTTGGTGCAGCAGTTATTTCAAGACACTTGGAGGCTTGTGGTTTTAGAGTTGCTATTCTTGCTCAACCAAATTGGAAAGATGATTTGAGAGATTTTAAAAAGTTAGGTAAGCCAAGAATTTGTTTTGCGGTTAGTTCGGGATCAATGGATTCTATGGTGAATCATTATACTGCTGCAAAACGTAAAAGAAACGATGATGCTTATACTCCTGGTGGGCAATCGGGTTTTCGTCCTGATAGGGCAACTGTTGTGTATTCTAAAATATTAAAGTCAATTTATCCTGATACTCCTGTGTTGATAGGGGGAATTGAGGCTTCTATGAGAAGACTTGCTCATTACGATTATTGGGAGGATAGACTTTTCCCTTCTATTCTTTTAGAGTCAAAAGCCGATTTATTGATTTATGGCATGGGAGAAAAAATCTGTGAGAAGATTTGTAGAAGGCTCTCCGAGGGAGAAAGTATTGAGGATTTAAATGATATTGCTCAAATAGCTTATGTTGAAAAGGGCGATGTGAAACCAAGTGATGTTGCAGATTGTTATTTGCATTCGTTTGAAGATTGTTTAAAGGATAAAAGAAAGCAAGCTGAAAATATTGCTACTTTTGAGAAAAATAGTAATAAATATAATGCTGAAAGGTTAATTCAAGTCTATGAGAAGGAGAAATTAAAAGTTGTGGTTAATCCTTTTGATCAAACTTATTCTTCTGCTGATTTGGATAATATTTATCAATTGCCGTTTGAAAGAAAGCCTCACCCTAAGTATGTTAAACGAGGTCCTATCCCTGCTTTTGATATGATTAAGTATTCTGTAAATATACATAGGGGGTGTTTTGGTGGTTGTGCTTTTTGTACTATTGCAGCTCATCAAGGTAAAAGAATTATTTCGAGATCTGAGGCTTCAATAATGCAAGAGATAAAGCAGATTTCGCAAGATAAAGACTTTAAAGGTTATTTGTCAGACTTGGGAGGCCCGTCTGCAAATATGTACTTGATGAAGGGAAAGGACGAAAGTCTTTGTAAAAAGTGTACAAGAGCTTCGTGTCTTTATCCTTCTTTGTGTAAGAATATGAATAACGATCACAGGCCTTTGTTGGATTTATATAAAAAGGTGAGAGAGCTTCCTTATATAAAGAAGGTGTTCATCGGAAGTGGTGTTCGATATGATTTATTCGATAAGAGTGAGTATTTTGAAACCTTAGTGCGTTATCATGTCTCAGGAAGATTGAAGGTTGCTCCTGAACATAGTAGTGAAAACGTGTTAAAGGCAATGCGAAAGATGTCTTTTGATCAATTTGTTGATATTAAAAAACGCTTTGAAATGATAAATTCAAAGTATGGGTTGAATCAACAGCTAATTCCTTATTTTATTTCTTCTCACCCTGTGTGTACGTTAAAAGATATGGCTCTCTTAGCATTGAAAACTGCTGAATTGGGTTATAAATTGGAACAAGTGCAAGATTTTACTCCAACTCCTATGACTATTTCAACTGAAATGTATTACACAGGTTATGACCCTATGACGCTTAAACGTGTTTTTGTGGAAAGAAATCCCGAAGCAAAAAAATGTCAAAATAGAGTTTTCTTTTGGTATAAGCCAGAAAATAAAATATGGGCAAACAATATTTTTAAAAAATATAATCTGCCCACACCTAAGATTAAAATGGATAGAATTAAGCGTTAATTGCTTGTTTAATTACGTTTTCTAAATCATTTATTTCAACTAAAACTTGTTCTCCGCTTTCCATATTTTTAAGCGAAACTTTGTTTTCTTTCATTTCGTTCTCGCCAATCAAAGCAACAAATTTGATTTGCTTGTCATTAGCGTAGTTCATTTGCTTTTTTAATTTTGCAGAATCGGGATAGACTTCTGCTTTTATTCCTTTTGCTCTTAAACTACGTGCAATGTTTAATGCAAATAAGGCTTCGTTTTCTCCGAAATTTGTAAAGAGAATATCGCTTGAAGTGCAAATGCTTTCAGGGAAAAGATTAAGTTGTTCTAAACAATCGTATATTCTATCTGCTCCAAAGCTAATTCCTACACCTGATAGTCCTTGATGTCCAAATATTCCGGTTAGGTTGTCATATCTTCCGCCTCCACAAATACTTCCAATTTCAACATCAAGAGCTTTTACTTCCATTATTGCACCGGTGTAATAATTTAAACCTCTTGCTAAGGTGATGTCAAATTCTATGTTTTCTATATGTAGTTGTTTGCATTGGTTTAATACGTATTCTAATTCGTTTAAGCCTTTTTCGCCTTCTTGACTTGTTAAAATTTTTCTTAAACTTTCTATTTTGCTTTCATTGCTACCGTTTAAAGAAAAAATAGGGCTAAGTCTTTCAATGTCTTCTTGGCTGAATCCTTTTGTTCTTAGTTCTTCGCAAACTTTTTCATAACCTATTTTGTCTAACTTGTCAATAGCCACAGTAATATCAATAAGGTTTTCTTCTTTTCCTATATATTGTGCAATGGCTAAAAGTATTTTTCTGTTGTTTAGTTTTATTTTTGTACGAAGGGAGAGTTTTTTAAATACTTCTTCAATCATACACATTAAATCTACTTCGTTTAAAAGGCTATCGCTACCTATAATGTCGGCATCGCATTGATAAAATTCTCTATATCTACCTTTTTGAGGACGGTCAGCTCGCCAAACGGGTTGAATTTGATAACGCTTGAAAGGAAATGTTATTTCGCTCAAATGGTTTACTACAAATCTTGCAAAAGGAACGGTTAAATCATAACGTAAACCTTTTTCAGAAATTTGTTTTGTGAGAGCTTTGTAATCGCTTGTGTTTAAAGATTTGTCTGTAACGAAATCTCCTGAGTTTAAAATTTTGAATAATAACTTGTCTCCCTCGTCTCCATACTTGCCCATCAAGGTGTTTAATTCCTCCATAGCGGGAGTTTCTATTGATTGAAAGCCATGAGAATTGTAAACCTCTTTAATTGTATCAAAAATATAATTACGCTTTCTCATTTGCGAAGGTAAAAAATCTCTTGTGCCTTTTACTGTTTTGTAATTCATAGTTCTAATTTTAATTGATTTGCAAAAATAGAGAAAATTTATTTGGTCTGCTATTTTTTTTCAAAGAAAACGCAAAATATTTCAAAGAAAAAATTAAAAAAAACAAAGAAAAAAAATTTTTTTTTCATAGAGTTGTAACAAAACGCATTTTCATTTTGTCTATATATGTGTAAAAGAAAAAATGCTTTTGTTTTGGTATAATGAAATAAAATGTATATTTTTGTAACTTTAAAATAAATGGATATGAAAAGGTTATTTTTAATTTTGGTCGTAGTATTTATGACCTTGTTTGCAAAAGAGAGTATTGCACAGAATTTAATGCTTAATGCTAATACGCACGAAACAACGGTGAATCGTTGTGCGGGTTATTTTTATGATAACTCTTCAACAGCAGATTATGCAACATCGGTAGATAGATGGGTAACTATTTGCCCTACTTCTGGAAATCCGAATACAAGAATTGCTCTTACATTTGAAGAGTTTAATATAGGAGCGGGTGATTATGTGAAAATATATGAAGGAACATCAATCAACGATCCAGAATATATGCACGTTGAGCAAAGTACAACATTCTCTGGAAACGATCTGCAAGGTGCAACAATTATGCCTTCATTAGCAATTGGTTCGCAATGTTTGACATTTCGTTTGGTTTCCGATGGAAGTGGTACTGCTTCTGGGTGGAAAGCAGTAATGGAATGTGTGCAAAATTGTCAGTTTCCTGAGGCAGATTTAGATACATTCTTCTATAAATATGACTCGGAAGGAAATATGACAACAAGACCTGTGAGAGAATTAATAGATACTGTTGTGCAAGAAGACGGAAGTGAGGTTTATGTTCCGTTTAAAGCTATTGATATTTGCTTGGGCGATTCAGTAGTTTTGGTTGCTAAGCCTAAATTCCCAGAATATATCCCTGGTGAAATAACATCTTACTATCAAGGAGCAGAAACTTGTATTTACTATTGGAGTTTTGGAGATGGAACAGGTGATACTGTGAATTTCGATCCAACTATCGGACATGGCTATCCTGAATTGAATGGATATGATATTATGCTTACAGTGGAAGATACAAATAATGGAGGTTGTAAGAGTAGAAATACAATAGATACACGTTTGAGAATAGCAACAAATCCTATAAAAACAGTTGCACCAATACCAGATATTTGTTCAGGAACAGAGTTAGGACTTAATGTAGGTTATGGAGCAAACTCTTCAATCATAGTTGACTCTTTGGATTTTTCAAGAAGTGCAAAGGAAACTTTTATAAATACAGTCTTTATTCCAGACGGACCAAATTGCACTTATATAAATGGGACAATGTGTTTTGATGCTCCGGTTGTTTTTGATGCTTTCACGCCAGGAGCTGTTGTGGGAAGTTCTGATGATATAATGTCAATATGTTTAAATGCAGAACACTCATACATAGGAGACATAGGAATGCAAGTTATTTGTCCAAATGGTCAGAGCGTTATCTTGAAAAACCAAGGTGGTGGAGGTGGTATTTGGTTAGGAGTAACGGTAGACGAACCATATAACTCTTCTTGTTGCGATACATCTTGTGCACCACAAGGAGAAGGTTGGACATACTGCTGGTCTAATCAATATTTAGATGGAGCAAGAGGCGTATTAGGAACAACAGGTACATCGGGTCAGCCATTAGATTCAACAAATACAGTGGACACCACAGGATATTTCCAAACTCCTGTTCAAGGAAGTGGAACAACAGTAGACCTTACAGCATTTAATAACCTTATTGGTTGTCCTCTTAATGGGGAATGGATTTTTAGAATATGTGATAATTTAAGTGTTGATAATGGATTTATATATTATTGGGATTTGGAACTTGGTCAAAATAGTGGAGCTAATTGGGATTATCAAGTACCATTAGACACAGTAATATGGGAAGGCGTATCGTTCTATACACCTACCTCACCAACATCAGCAACCATAGCCCCACCAATAGACAGTGCCGGAACCTTTATATTCGACATAACAGTAATAGATGATTTCGGTTGTCAATGGGATACAGTATCTCCATTCACAGTAGTACAAACCCCAGTAGTAGACTTAGGAGAAGATGTTGCTCTTTGCGAAATGTATAGCGTAGAACTTGATGCAGGAAATGAATCCCCTACTGCTTCGTATGCTTGGAGTCCAACAGGTGATACAACAAGAGTAATCACTGCTCAAACTCATGCAAACTCCAATTCGGTAATTAAATACGAAGTTTTAGTAACAGAATATAATGGAAGCATCTATTGCTATGGTAGAGACTCTATTAACTTATTGGTACACCCAGCAGCGATAGCCGCCTTCACATCAGACAAATTTCCATTAGAAGGCTGCGAACCATACAGTTTCCAATTACAAAACACAGCAACAAACGCACAAACATTTGAATGGCATGTAGGCGAAGAATCCTCAACAGAGCCTAACCCATCCTTCACCTTCCCATACGGAACATACGACATAAAACTAAAAGTAACCTCAGAACACGGCTGTACCGACTCAATAGAATACAACGACATCATAAACGTGTACCGTCACCCAGCAGCAAACTTTGGATGGGAACCAAATAACCCATACGCATCCAACCCAACAGCCGACTTAATCAACCTAACCGAACCAAATGATGCGACAAACCAATACCATTGGACCATTCAAACCAATAAAAACGATGCAAACGCAATAGAAAACGTCTTTGGAGCCAACCCATCATACACTTGGACCCCACAATCAGGCGAGACAGTAGCAGGCGACTACACAATCGTATTAGACGCATACAGTGTAAACCTTGCACCAAGCGGATACATATACGAATGTCATGACACAATATCAAGAATCATCACAATCATCAACGATAACCTGATGTTCCCTAACGTAATCACACCAAACGGAGACGGCGTCAATGACGTATTTGAAATTCACAACTTAATAGATGGACAAGCCTTCCCTGACAATGAACTTTCTATCTACAACCGTTACGGAAAGAGAATATTCTTCATACAAAACATGAGAAACGAAAGTGATTTCTGGGATCCAGCGGCAACAAATACACCATCAGGCACATACTTCTATCGCTTCATTGGCCGTGGACCAATAAGAGATGTAGAATACAAAGGAAGTATAGAAGTGTTAAGGTAGAAAATATAAAAAAACAATAACAAAAAAACGGGCTGTAAAGAAAACAGTCCGTTTTTTTTGTTGTATGGAAATTGCTAATTAAAATAAATATTGTAATTTTGCAGTTCCTAAGTGGAAAGATTTGGATTGATTGCAACCACATAAAAAAATGCTAAAACAACATTTTAACATCTTTTTTTAATCCAATCAACCTTTTCTTTGTTTACTTAGAATTATAAGAGTGTATTTATTAATAATAAAAAACAAAGAATATGTCATATTTTTTTACATCAGAATCAGTTTCAGAAGGACATCCAGATAAGGTCTCAGATCAAATTTCCGATGCACTTTTAGATGAATTTCTCTCACAAGATGAAAATTCAAAAGTCGCTTGCGAAACATTAGTAACCACAGGCTTAGTAGTACTTAGCGGAGAGGTGAAAGCAGAAGCATACGTTGATGTGCAACACACAGCAAGACAAGTAATAAAAAACATAGGCTACACAAAAGGCGAATATATGTTTGAAAGCAATTCTTGTGGTGTGATTTCGGCAATTCACGAGCAAAGTCCAGATATAAATCAAGGCGTAGAAAGACAAACAGAAGAAGAACAAGGAGCAGGAGATCAAGGAATGATGTTTGGATATGCTTGTAGCGACACAGAAGACTATATGCCACTTTCTTTACAACTTTCTCACATGTTGGTTTACGAACTTGCTCAAATCAGAAAAGAAGGAAAGGAAATGACATACCTTCGTCCCGATTCAAAAAGCCAAGTTACAATAGAGTATAACGATGACAATACACCAAAAGCCATTAACACAATCGTTATTTCTACACAACACGATGACTTTGATGAAGAAGCAAAGATGCTTGAACGCATAAAAAAAGACGTAAAAGAGATTTTAATTCCAAGAGTGATAGAAAAACAACAAAAACAAAGCGTAAAAGATTTGTTTAACGCAGCCTACACCTTACATGTTAATCCAACAGGAAAATTTGTCATAGGAGGACCTCACGGAGATACAGGTTTGACAGGAAGAAAGATAATAGTAGATACTTATGGTGGTAAAGGAGCTCACGGAGGTGGAGCATTCTCAGGCAAAGACTCTTCAAAGGTAGATAGAAGTGCAGCATACGCAGTAAGACACATAGCAAAAAATATGGTAGCAGCAGGATTGTGTGAAGAAGTCTTAGTACAAGTAGCATACGCCATAGGAATAGCACAGCCTGTTGGACTTTACGTAAACACATACGGCACAGCAAAAGTACAAGAAAATGGAAAAACAATGACAGATGGTCAAATAGCTGAAAAAATCAAAACAATATTTGACCTACGTCCTTATGCAATAGTAGAACGCTTTGGATTGAAAAATCCTATCTTTGCTCCAACTTCTTCATACGGACACTTTGGACGCACACCATATAAGAAAATAGTGGAAATTCAAAGAAATGGAAAGAAAATTCAAAAAGAAGTTGAGTTCTTTACTTGGGAAAAACTTGATTACGTAGATAGGCTTAAAAAAGTCTTTGAATTATAAAAATAAATCAAAGAAAAAATAAAAAAAAGCAAAGAAAAATTTAATTTTTTCTTTGCTTTTTTTATTAAAGTTGTCCTGTTTTTTCAAAGTATTTTTTCATTACTAAAATGCCAAGTAGTTTTTCTCGTTTTTTGTCTTTGAATTGTTTTACGTATTCATTGGCATTCTTTATTATATTCTTTGCTAATTCGGGATTTTGTTCATAGAAATTCACTCTTTCTATTAAATCACTAAAATCATCTTTTATTTCAATGTAGTGATGGTTAGGAATCAAAGTGCCTTCCATAAACCAAGTTTCGTATTTTGGGCGAGGCATTACGGCAATTGAGTTTGAGGACATAATCCATCTAAGATTACTTGCTACATCGTTGCCTTCTATTGCCATAATGTAACGATATTTTAGCTGTTTTTTTATGCTTATTGGTTTGCTTTGCCAATTTATTGGATTGATTGAATCTTTTGCTGTGTCTTTTACATCGCACATTGGATTGTTTACATACATTTCAATAAACTTTTGCCTAATTGGTTTGCCGTGTGCTGCTCCTCTGAAAATGATTTTAGGAATTTTGTTTTCAAATTTTCTTTTATCGTTTACAAATACAAAGTGTCGGATTTTGTTTAGCTTTAAGATAATAGAGTTCTCATTGTTTTCTACTATTGGTCGGCTTTTTACTATTGAGGGATATGTTTGTAATGTGGTTATATCTCCTGGTTTAAATATCCAATGCAGGTGTTTTGGAAAGTATCGTGTGATTTCGTAGGTGTCAAAGAAGTAAACCTTTGAATAGTTTACTTCTTTGATTTTGTGTTGCGAAAGAATAGGGGCGTTTTCTGATAATATTCTTTTGTTTTTTAGTTTGTTGTAATAGTTTAATCTATCTTGCAATTCAAAAGAGTCGTATTTTGGATATTGTTTGTTGATGAACTTTTGTGTTCTCGCTCTTAAAATTGCATTGGGTATTATCAATTTTAAAATTGCCTTTAAATAATAGAAAAATTTCATGGAAGTGTTATTTGTTTTGACCTATATATACCTCTGTTGCTCCAACTCCATATTTTGACATTGAGGCATCGAAGTAGTGAATGTTTTGATATTTGTTTAATTCTTTTATTAATTCCGATTTTAATACGCCTTGTCCTACGCCGTGAATGAAGATGATTTTACTTAGTCCTTGTATTATTGCTTCGTTTAGACATTTTCTTGCATATTCTATTTGTATTTTTAGCATTTGGTCATTTTCCAATAGGTAATAGTCTTCAACTAATTCGCCTATGTGTAGGTCTATTTCGGCAGTTGAGGAGTTTAACATGTGTTTGTCAAGGAAGGTGTTTGTGTATGCTCGTTTTGCAACATTTACTACTATGTTTTCTTCTTTTGTAACCTTATCTTCTTCTTTTACTATGCTTGTTTGAATGAAAGGAGATATTGTTATCATTTTGCAAATCTCATACATAAGAGCTTTTTCTGAGAAAAATCCTGTGTCAATATAGCAACCTTCTTTGAAGAATTTGCTTCCTCTTAATTTTAATTCACAATTGCAAGGCATTAATACATTAGAGGATTTGTCATTGTGGAAAAGTATTTGCACAGCTCCTTTTTCCCATTTGCTTATTTGTTCACGAGATATGGTTTCAAGGTGAATTTTTTCCATTTTTTCTAATGTGCCGAAGTCTTCTGAAATAAATCCGTCTTCTTTCAATAGCAATATGGAATATATTATTCTATTTTGTGAGTTGTTTACAAGATATACATCTATGTCTCCTGATATAAACCACTTTTGGTCTTCTGGTACAAAGCAAAGATAAATACCTTCTTCTTGTTTTCTTCCTATTGCAGAAAGATAAAGAGGGCTTATTCTTTCGTCATCGGAATAACTTTCAGCGTATTCTTCTTTTTCAATATTAGTTTGTGGAGTCGTCTCTTCTTTTGTGCAGAAAAATTTTCCAGCTTCATCATCACAATAATCTAATACTAAATCGGAAATCATAGTTGGTATTTCAAATCCATCTACTTCTACTTTTGCTACGTTTGTTGCTGAAAAACCTTTAATTATTCCGCCACCTTCTGTGCTTAAAAACTTAACTCTATCACCTATTTTAAATTTTGCCATTTTTTTCTTGTTTATTCGGTTATTATTTCGTTTGCTAATTGTTTTAAATCTAAGCCTCCAAAGTTGCTGGAACTCATCATTAAAATGTTTTCGTTGTTTTTGCTGTTTTCTTTTATGAATTTAACAACTTCTTCTGTGGTTGTAAAGACTTGTAATCCGTCTTTTTCAAAGGCTTGATATATCATTTCTTTGTCAAGGTTAGGAAGGCGTTTCAATTCCAAAGCGTGAGAGTTGAAATATATTGCTGCGTTATCTACTGCATTGATTGTGCCTTTGTATTGTACGAGAAATTCTTTCGTAAGAGAAGAAAATGTGTGTAATTCCATACAAGCAGTTAGCTTTCTTTCTGCATATTGTGATTTCATTGCTTCAACTGTTGCTTTTAGTTTAGAAGGTGAGTGTGCAAAGTCGCTGTAAAAAGCTTGGTTTTTTCCGTTTTTTATTATTTCTAAACGTTTTGAAGCTCCTTTGAAAGATGTTATTGCAGAAAGAAAGTCAGATTTTTTTACACCTATTTGTTCCAAAGCTTTCATTGCTGCATTGAGGTTGATTAGATTGTGCTTTCCAAATATTTGTAAAGGATATTCTTTTCCTTCGTTTACAACTATTGTTTGATTGTTTACTATTTTATGCTCTATTTCGCGATAAGGAAATGTTTTTATGTCTTTTCTTGCTGAGTTTGCAATCTTGCAAATGTTTTCATCATCTTGGAAGTAAATCAAACTGCCGTTTTCGCTTATTTTGTCGGCAAAGATTTTGAATTGTTCTACATATATTTCAAAAGTAGGAAATACATTAATATGATCCCAAGCAATTCCGTTTATTATTGCAATATCTGGTTTGTAAAGATGAAATTTTGGACGTAAATCCATAGGGGAAGAAAGATATTCATCGCCTTCTAATACCATATATTTAGCATCGCTCATTTTTACCATTACATCAAATCCTTCAAGTTTTGCTCCTACCATGTAATCTGTTTCAATTCCCAATGTTTGCATTACATGTAGAATCATAGCTGTTATAGTTGTTTTGCCATGAGAGCCACCTACAACTATTCTTGTTTTATCTTTGCTGGCTTGGTAAAGATATTCTGGGTAAGAGTATATCTTTAAACCAAGTTCTTTTGCTTTTAACAATTCAGGATTGTCTTGTTTTGCATGCATTCCAAGAATTACAGCATCTAAATCACTATTTATTTTTTCTGGTTGCCAACCTATTTTCTCAGGTAATAGAGAATGTTTTTCTAATCTTGATTTTGCAGGTTCAAATATTTCATCATCTGAGCCGCTTACTTCAACTCCTTTTAATTTTAGTGCAATAGCTAAATTATGCATCGCACTTCCTCCAATTGCAACAAAGTGTATTTTCATTTTTCTTGTAAAATCTTGTGTTATTAGGTGCAAAGGTAATAATAAATCATTGTTGTTGACGATAAAATTAAACAAAAAATCATAGAGAATGTTTGTTAGTAACGACAAAAGTAGTATATTTGCAACCGATAAAGTGTAAAAAAGAATTAATTATAATTATTTACAAAAACAATTTAAAAAATGAAAAGAACATTATTAGCGTTGGCATTATTGCTCGGCACAACTGGCTTGTTTGCACAAGTTGGAATGAGAATGAGTGAACAACAAATGCCACAAAAAACTGTCAAAAATAATATAGAAAGACAGGTTATTAAAGGTAAAAAGAATGTTAATCTATCTACAAAAGATGGCGCAAGAGAAGTTTTATGTGATTTCTCTAATCCAGATGATTACACATTCGGAACAAATGCTGCACACACAGTATCTGGTTATGGTTGGAATCTTCAACCTGATACAAATAGTCTGCTTGGTTTAGCAGGGGACTACCTTAACGGATGGTTAATGCTTGATACAGATGGTTGGTGGATTTTTGATCCAGCAAGAGGTTATGAAAATGCAACTTGGGATAATGGTTTTGCATATCTTGACCTTTTAACTATTCATAACAATAACCTACACACAGGTGTTATGGATGCTTATGTTCAATTCAATAACCCAATTGCAGCTCATGGAACAAATGGTGTTGATATTTACATTAACCACGCTTTCCAAAGATTTAACTCAGAACGTTATTTCGTAGAATGGAGTAATGATCCTACATTCACAACTTACGATTCATTAGAATTTAACGTAAGAGGTTTGGAAATAAACTCTAACGAAGCATTCCAAGGTATTAGAAGAATAACTCTTCCAAACAATACTCCAAATGCGAATGCAATAGGAGCAACAGCAGATCAATTAACTTATGTTAGATTAAGATTTACTTCTCCTGCAAATAGTCAAGGTCAACCTCATGCTTATTTCTGGTTTGTTGATGATGTTTCTTATGGCGAATCACCAGAACACAGAGTGGAAATTATGAAAAACACATACATAATGGGAGGTTACCACAATATTCCTGAAGTATTGGTTCCTGATACAGTTTGGTATGTTGTAGATGTTGAAAACACTGGTGCAACAGATTACTTTGATGCAGTACTTGACAATGGAGTATATTCAATTGAATTTGCACAAGAAGAAGGACAAGAAGATGTTTATACACGTGTTGCTTCAAACCCTTCAGTAGCAGATACATTACAAAATACTACAAAAACAATCGTAGAAAGCGAAGATGGTGCTGACGTAGTTTATGCAGCAAGAAGAGCTGTTTCAATGGAAGCAGCAAGCAATACATTAGTTTCTGGTACTCCAGGAACATACGCTGTTTTATCTAAAATTTCAGCTACAGGAATGGATGCTCCTATAGCATTAGATGATACACTTTACTATAATGTTGTTGGTACAGATGCTGACTTAAATGGTTCTTATCGTTGGACAAAAGACCGCAATGTTCTTATTGAAAGATGGGGAGTATGGACTTACGGATTTATACAAGAAAACGGATTTATTTATTTAACAGATGAAGCTGCATGGAATAGAGCTGGATATGAAGTTTGTGTTCCTTTCACTGCTTCTCAAACAACAACTGACTTATATATCAACGGTATTGAAGTAGTTCCTGCATTAGACTCTTGTATGCCAGGTGCTCAAATAATAGGAAAATTGAGACAATTAAATCCTGAGGCTACTTCTTTAGATGATTGCGTAATTGAAGCTATGGACGCTTGGGATGTTCCAGTTGAATCAGATGTTTACGAACTTCAAGCAACAGACTTAAACAACGGTTTATGTACAGACCCTCAATACTTAGACGTTATTGGACCAGATCAATTCAAATCAATCTATCTTCCTTTCAGAAATAGCGTTGAATTAATACCAAATGAAACATATTTTGCTTGTTACAGAATGGTATCTAACGGTAGATTTATGATTGGTGCTGATGATCCTAATATTGGAACATTCGGACCTGGTACAGACTACATAAACACTTCTTTAATCGTGTTTACTCCTGGTTTACCTGCATCTGCAAGCTATGCATGGGGAGGACGTTTCTATATGTCTGACTATTGCGATGGAAGAACTCCACTTATCCACATGGTAGTAGGTGATGCTTCAACTCGTTCAATAGCTGAAGAACTTACAGTTGCTGCTTCTTTGAACGCTTATCCAAATCCAGCTGCTAACAACGCTACAATATCTTATTCTTTAAATAAATCAGGTAATGTTAGCATAGTTGTTACAGATTTAATGGGAAGAGTTGTTATGAATATGGAACAAGGAAACCAAACAGCTGGTGTAAACTACACAGTAGATGTAAACACAGCTAACTTGGCTAACGGAACATATTTCTATACTTTGAACGTTAACGGAGAAAAACAAACAAAGAAATTTGTTGTTAGCAAATAAGACTTAAAAAACTTATTTTGAAAAGGCAACTCTTAAAAAGAGTTGCCTTTTTTTTGTTTCTATATTTTGTCAAAAAGTAATTTTGTCGTATTTTTGCCAGCTTAAAGTGAAATTTAAACATGAAATTATGAAAAAAAGCTTTGAATTATTAAAATATTTCTTTGTTTTAATAATTTTTTTCTTTGCTTTTAGCAAAGCAGTAGCAGTACCCGCTGATACAACGATGAAATCTATTACACAATCTGATAAAAGGTTGTTAAATTTCTATTTAATTGGCGATGAAAAAGTGAATTTTGCTCGTACACTTGATGGATATACTCTTCTTTTGAATGCAAATGGGGATTATTGTTATGCATATATTGATGAAAAAGGAGATTTATTACCTTCTAATTACGTTGCAGCTAATCAAAATTTAAGAACTAAGTCGGAAAAAGAATTTCTGCAAACAATAAATAAAGGATTATCGCTTTCTTCTCAGCAGATTAAAATGAGAAAAGCTCCTTTTACTAAGATAGAAACTAATTATCCGACAGTGGGTGATAATAATTTGTTGATTATTTTAGTCTCTTTTCCTGATAGATTATTTACTTATACTCGTGAGGATTTCGATTCTTTGGCTTCTCAGCCAGGATATAATCGTAATGGTGCAACTGGTAGTGTGAAAGATTATTATTATGATGTGTCTTTTGGACAATTGAATTTGATTCCTACGGTTGTAGGTCCGTATGTTTTGTCTCAGCCTATGGCATATTACGGTGCAACAGGTACTTACTTCTCTGATGCTAATCCGAAGGAGATGATAGCAGAGGCTTGTGCATTAGCAGATAATGAGATTGATTTTTCTCAATTTGATATGAATAATGACGGAATTATAGACGCAGTTCACGTTATTTTTGCAGGAGCAGGGGAAGCCTCAACCGGAGAAGGTGATGCTATTTGGCCTCATCGTTGGAGTATTTATCCTTCTGATGGATTTAATATAACGTTTGATGGGGTTCGATTGAAAGATTATTCTTGTTCAGCTGAAAAAATGGGTAACGGAATGGACGGTATAGGAACTGTTTGTCATGAATTTGGCCATGTTTTAGGTTTGCCAGATTTGTATGATACAGATTACGAAGGCTCAGGAGGACAAGCAACAGCGATAAATACTTGGAGTATAATGGCATCTGGTAGTTATAATAATTATAGTAATACACCTGCTTCATTTACTGCATACGAAAAATATCGTTTGAATTGGTTGCAACTTGATACTTTAGAAGTTGCAGGAGAATATGTATTGCCACCATTAATGGATAGCAATAAAGCTTACATTATTACTTCTCCATATAATGATGAGTTTTTTGTTTTTGAAAATAGACAACGCACTTCTTGGGATACATATATTCCAAATGATGGAGGATTGATATATCACGTTAAGCAAGAGGGTGATTACGACATAAATAGTGATCCTAATTATCAGAAATATGATATTGAAGAAGCTGATAGAGACGCTAGTAGCAACACTTTGGCGGCGGATGTGTTTCCTTCAATGTTTTTTAATAACTTTTTTACAGATTATTCTGCTCCAAATAGTATTCTTTGGAACGGAGAAAGTTTAAATAAACCAATAACTCGCATTACGAGAGATACAAGCGATAATTGCATACGTTTTCGTTTTATGATACCTGATTCTTCTGCGATAATAGAAACAATGCACGCAAGAGAAATGCTTTCAAATGTATCTTACAGAGTAAAAGCTTTTGAAGTATATGCAGGGTTGTATGATTATCAATTCAAAGGTTTTGCAATAGATACAGCGCAAGATTTCTCTTCGCAACAAATCTTTGAAGCAAATGAGTTTGTTGGCGATACATTTAAAATGGTATTAGATAATTTGCTATATTCTCAAACTTATTATTACAGAGCTGTATATATTTCTGAAAATGATACAGTTTATGCTAATGCAATTTCATTTGCTACACCACACGGACAACCAATGCTTAGAACAAATTCAGCAAGTAATATCACTTTAAACTCAATGAGTGTTGGAGGAACGAGGTTAGTTGAAGGTGATTTTCCTATTTTAGAATACGGAATATGCTATTCGACAGAAGCAAATCCAGATACAAATGCAAATGTGATTAGTTTTGAGGGTGATTTTACAACTTTTACAACAGAAATCACATCACTTGAACAAGCAACAGAGTATTATTTTAGAGTTTATGCTAAGACGATTTTGGGAATTAGATATGCCACACAAAAATCGGCAACAACAGATTTTATTCCTGTTGAAAACAATGTGATAACAGGAGGAGCTACACTTTGTGAAGGCTCAGATTTTGGAATGATTTTAGGTTCTCAACCTCAGGCAGGACAAGGTAATTTTACATATCAATGGCAAAGAAAAGTATCTGGTCAAGCTTGGGAAGATATTGAAGAGGCTGGAAATGAAAAAAATTATATTGTTGGCCCGCTTAACGAAACAACATCTTTTAGACGAATAGTTGGCTCACTTGCAATTAGAGATGAAAGTAATGTTGTAGAGATGAAAGTTTTGAAATCAAAGGGAGGAAAAATAGAAGGAAAGAGTGAGTGGATTAGTAGCGAAGAAGATACTTTAACTCTAACATCTTTTAAAGGAGAAATAGTTTGTTGGCAAGAATCAAATCAAGATTTCTCTTGGCATACAATAGCACAATCAGAACAAGATACTAATTTATTATATAATCCGAGCCTTTTAGATACAGTATATTTAAGAGCTGTTGTTCAATTAAATGAATGCCCAATAGCATATTCTGATACATTAAAGATAAACGTTATTCAAGATGTATCCTTAGAAGACTTACAGGAAGGAGAGATGTATTTTGTTTATCCAAATCCAAGCAGAGGACAATCACACTTAAATAATGCAAATCAAGATCAGTTAAATGTGAAGATTTTTGACTCAAATGCAAGAGCAATTATAGAATTTGAAACCTCTGAACAAAAAATAAACCTTCCGTTAGCAACATTGTCAAATGGAGTATATATATTAAGGATAGAAAATAAAACAACACAAAAATTAGTTAAAGATATTAAGTTGATATTAATGAAATAGTAAAAAAATAACAGCAAAAAGATGAGAAAAAAATTATTGAAAACTATGACGCTCGTTGTGTTGATGCTTACAATCAGCATAGGAGCATTTGCAATTCCCGCAAACAAACAAGCAATTACAGTTCGTCAGCCAAACGGTAAAACATTAACTTTTGTTCTTGGCGGAGATGAATATGTTAATTGGGCAACAACTTTGGATCAATACACATTAGTAAGAAACGACCAAGGAGTATTTACATACGGTGTGTTAAATGAAAACGGAGACTTGGTTGCTTCAAAATACATAGCTTCAAATGCAAATGAACGTTCGGCAGAAGAAATTGCGTTTCTATCAACCCTTCCAGTAAACTTGTTTTACTCAGACGCACAAATAGAATTGAAAAAACAAAATTCACCAGCATCACTTCCTGCTAATAGCGATGCTAAATATCCTTCAATAGGAACTGTGAAATTATTAGTAATCCTTGTTGGATTTAGTGATTTGCCATTCACATATACAAATCAAAATTTTGTAGATCTTGTAAGCGAAGAAAATTACAATGGCACAGGTTCAGTAAAGGACTATTATAAAGACAATTCAGATGAACAATTTATTATGGATATTGATGTAGCAGGTCCATATACTTTACCTAATTCAATGGCTTATTATGGTGGTAACAATTCTTGGGGAAGCGATCAAAATATGGATTACTTTGTAAGACACGCTCTTAATGCTGCTGATCCGGATGTTAATTTTGCCGATTATGATAATGATGGAGATAACAGAGTAGATGCAATTCACATAATATTTGCAGGAACACCAGAAAGTTCTACAGGTATTGATAATGAAATATGGCCACATAGAAGTAGTGTTAGCCCTAATATAGTAAAAGATGGTAGAGTTTTCGGACCATATTCTTGCTCAGCAGAAAAGAGAAATTCAGTTGCAATGGACGGAATAGGCACAATTTGCCACGAATTTGGTCACGTATTAGGTTTTCCTGACTTTTACGACACAGATTACACAGGTTCAGGAGGACAATCAGCAGTACCAGGAGATTGGGATTTGATGTCATCAGGTTCTTATCTAAACAACTCAGCAACACCAGCAGGATTAACAGGAATAGAACGTCAAATTGCAAATTGGGCACAACCAATTATTTTGACAACAACATCAGAAAATCTATATTTACCAGCAATTAATGATTCAGCAGTGTTCTATAAAATTGACTTAGGAAACAATAATGAATTTTTAATGTTGGAACACAGAAGAAAAACAAGATGGGACGCACATATTCCAGGAGAAGGAATGTTGATTTATCACGCACAACAAAATAGAATAAACAATTGGTTGAATAATGGACAAAACAACATAAACGTTACTCCAAGTAACAGAGGTTGGTATATAGTTCCAGCAACAGGAAACGATGCTCACACAGAAACATCTAACGCACCATTCCCAGGACTTTCAGGAAATTCAAACTTTACCAATACAACAACTCCTGCAAATACGCTTATGAACGGAACACCAACCAATAAACCAATCACAAGCATACAATATTACAATGATTCTGTTATTACATTTAACTTTATGTCAAGTTTACCTGCAATAAGTACAGGAGCAGTAGTAGCATCTTCAATAACTTCGATTTCAGCTACAGTATCAGGAACAGTACTTTATTATGGAGATTCAACAATTTCAGAACAAGGAATTGTTTGGAGTGTAAATCAACAAGCATTAAGAGATTTAGACGAAGATAGCATAAACACTGCACAAGCAGAATCAATAGCAGAAACATTCACAGTAGGATTAACATCTCTTATTCCATCTACAACAATCTATTATAGAGCATACGCAGTAAGTGCAACAGGAACTTCTTACGGAGAAGTAAGACAATTCAACACACCAAGTGGATTAGGAACAATATTAACACGACCTGCAACAGGAATTGATTCAGTTCACGCAACATTAGCAGGAAGAATAGCAGGATTAGGAGAAGGAGAATATGTAGAAAAAGGATTTGTTGTTTCAACAGATTCAGACAATGCTCTAACACTTGAATCATCTTGGTCAGTATCAACTACCGAACCAGTACAAATAGGAATAGATTACACAATGACACTTGATACTTTAACAGAAGGAATGACTTATTATTTTAAAGCATACGTTACAACAACATTAGGAACAGCATACGGAACAAAACGTAACTTTACAACAACATTCCCTGAAATTCATAACAATGTAATCTCATCTGACCAAGCATTTTGTTTAGGAGAAACTCCTCAATTATTGACAGGCTCAGAACCAACAGGAGGAAGAGGCAACTTTACTTATCAATGGCAACAAAAAGGAAGAACAGGTTCTTGGGTTAATGCAACACAAGAATCAACAAATCAAAACTACCAACCAGAAGCTATAACAGATAGTACATATTACAGAAGAGTTGTTACTTCAAACGGAGTAGTAGAACATATTTCAAATACAATACTTTTAGATGTTAAAATATCAAGAGGTGGTGTTATTTCAGAAAACATAAGCAATGATACAATAAACTTAGGAGATGCAACAGGACAATTGCGTTTAAATAACTATCGTGGTTCAATCATTGATTGGGAAAGAAGTATAGATAATCAAGCATGGGAATCACTTGGATTTGCAGAAAGAAATTATCCTGGCGAAACACCAACAACAGAAGGAACATACTCTTATAGAGTAAAAGTACAATTAGATCAATGTCCATCAGACTACTCAGAAGAAAAAGCAATATATGTAAGAGACAATTCTTCACTTGAAGATGTAGAAAATATGTTTGATTTTACAGTACTTCCAAATCCAACAGCAGGACAAATAACAATCACCTCTGAACAATCAAAAGCAGAAAGCCTTACAATAACAAATGTTTTAGGACAAGAAATATTAAAAGAAACAAATTGCAACATCAATGGCAAAACAATAAGCCTTGAATCACTTGAAAGTGGAGTATATTTCTTGAATATAAAACAAAACGGAAAACAAGCAACAAAACAAATAATCTTAAAAAAATAAGAATATGAATAAAGTAATAAACACAGACAAAGCACCAAAAGCAATAGGTCCATACAGCCAAGCAATTTTGGCAGGAAACGGAATGTTATTTATTTCAGGACAAATACCAGTGAATCCAGAAACAGGAAAAATACCTGAAACAATACAAGAACAAACAGAACAAGTATTCAAAAACATAGAAGCAATCCTTACAGAAGCAGGATACAGCTTTAAAGATGTAGTAAAGACAACTTGTTTATTAAACTCAATGGACGATTTCGCTGCAATGAACGAAGTATATGCAAAATATTACAACGAAATGTTGCCAGCAAGAGCAGCATACGCAGTAGAAAAATTACCAATGGGTGTATTAGTAGAAATAGAAACAATAGCATATAAAGGATAATAATTCTTTAACTATGCAATAAAAAAGTCAAATGTTTTATTTTAAAAGCATTTGGCTTTTTTTTCTTTGCTTTTTTGAAAAAAAACAAAGATTTTTTGAATTTTTTCTTTGCTTTTTTTGAAAAAAAACAAAGAGTTTTTAAATTAATCAAAATCAAATGTTTATGAGAAAGATATTTTTAATGTTAATGCTTGTGCCTTTTTTATTTTCATTCACTGAGGGCGAATTAGATAAGCCAAAAGCTATGTGTAAAGAATGTGAAAAGAATATAAAAGCAGCGAAAACCAAAGACGAACTTGACAAAGCCGCAAAGGCATGTGCAGAACCTTTGCAAAAATGGGCAAAAGAAAATCCGAAAGTGGTAAAAGCAAAAAAAGAAGAATTAGGTACTATGGTGAAAAGCGTCATAGAGGTTTACAAAGCAAAGAAAAAACAACTCAAAAAGAAGAAATAGAGGATATAAAACATAAACTTATCGTATTTTTGCGAAATAAAACAAGTCTTTTTTATGGCAGAAACAAATCGCATAGAGTACAAAAGGGAATTAAATTCGGAACTTGATATAGAAAAAGAAGTTGTCGCTTTTCTTAATTACAAGGAGGGTGGTTTTATTTATATAGGTATAGATAAAGATGGGGCAATTGTAGGAGTAGATGATGTAGATGATTGTATGTTGAGGCTGAAAGATAGAATCAAACACAATATTTCTCCTTCTGCTATGGGGGTATTTGATATTGCAGAGGAGAGAAAAGATGGTTGTAGTATTATTAAAATTACGGTAGCAAGCGGAATAGAAAAGCCATACTTTAAAACAAAATTCGGAATGACACCAAAAGGAACTTATGTTCGTGTTGGGACTTCTGCAGAGCCTATGCCACAGGAACAAATTGACCGTTTGTTTGCTATGCGTACAAGAAATTCTATCGGAAGAATTGTATCTAACAGACAAGATTTAAGTTTTGAGTAACTGCGTATTTACTATGATGAGAGGGGTAAAAGGTTGAATGATAATTTCAAAAGAACTTTGGAATTGCTTACCGAAGATGATAAACTAAACTATGTTGCCTATCTTTTAGCTGATGAAAATGGGAACTCAATAAAGGTTGCTAAGTATTCAAGTCTTGATCGTTGCGATTTAATTGAAAACAATGAATACGGATATTGTTCTCTTATAAAAGCAACAAAAAGTGTGCTTTCAAAACTTGATATAGAAAATAAGGTTTTTGCAAAAATCACTCCTATGGAACGCGAGGAAACTCCTTTGTGGAATAAGATTGCTTTGCGTGAGGCTGTGATTAACGCTATCGTTCACAACGATTATTCTTTTGAAGTGCCTCCTAAATTTGAAATATTCCCAGACAGACTCGAAATTACTTCGGCTGGTCGTTTGCCTGAGTCGCTTACAAAAGAGGAATTTTTCAGTGGTATTTCTATTCCACGTAATAAAGAACTTATGCGTATATATCGTGATGTGGAATTAGTAGAATCATTGGGGTCAGGCATACCTCGTATTCTAAAAGCTTATGGGGAAGATTGTTTTAAGTTTACTGACAATTTTATTCGCATAACCCTACCTGCAAATATAGAGGTTAGTGCTCAAGATAGTGCTCAAGATAATATTTCTAAAAATGTAAAAACAGTAGTGGCTTTTATAGATAATGAAATCGATAGAGATACTTTACAATCTAAGATTGGCATAAAGCATAGAACGTATTTTAGAAACAATTATATAAAACCTGCCATTGAACAAGGCTATATTGAATTTACTTTGCCAAATGAAAAACAAAGTAAATACCAAAAATATCGTTTAACTGCAAAAGGACTTGCATTAAAAGAACGTTTGGGAAACATCTAATAAAGAACGTTATGAATACTTCAGGGCTTAAATGTATTAAAACATTGAAAGCTCATGTGGAGAATGTTACTTGTGTGTCGTTTAGCCCTAATGGAAAATAATTGTTGCCCTATTGCGTTATGGAACTCTTGAAATTTGGGGTGTGGAGGAATGAGAGTAATTATTAAAATTATATCATAGAATATGAACTTACCAATAAGTGAATTTGTTTCTTTGAATTATTTTTTCTATTTTATTTACTTGATTTCAATTTATTTAGTATCTTTGCAAACTTTTTAAAAGAAACAAACAGATATGAATATCTTTGAAGAACAAAAAAGAAAGCAAGAAGCTATCAATGCAGCAATGAAGCCTATTAAACATATTATTGCTGTTGCAAGTGGTAAAGGTGGAGTTGGTAAATCTACCGTTGCTGCCAATCTTGCTATATCTTTGGCAAAAAAAGGTTATAGAGTAGGACTTGCAGACGCAGATATATATGGTCCTTCTATACCAACGCTTTTTAATATCGAAAACGAACAAATTATGGCAACAGAAATAGATGGAAAAAATCTAATGTTACCATTTGATAAGTTTGGAATTAAGATGATGAGTGTTGGATTCTTTGTAGAAAAAGACCAACCTATGTTGTGGCGTGGCCCAATGGCAGCAAACACTCTTACACAAATGCTTACCGAAACACATTGGGGAGAATTAGATTTTATGGTTTTGGATATGCCTCCTGGAACTGGCGATATTCAACTTAGCCTTGTACAACAATTCTCAGTAAGTGGTTCAGTATTTGTTTGCACCCCTCAACAATTAGCAGTAGCAGACGTTCGTAGAGCAGTGAATATGTTTAAAAATGACCAAGTTTCTATTCCTATCTATGGACTTATAGAAAATATGGCTTACTTTACTCCAAGAGAATTGCCAGAAAACAAATATTATATCTTTGGAAAAGGAGGCGCAGAACAATTAGCAAAAGAATTAAATATGCCATTGTTGGTAAGTATTCCTATTTCGTTAGATATTTCCGAAACAAACGATACAGGAAACCCTATTTCATTAGAATTTGACTCGCCAGAGGCTAAGGCATTTATGGAGTTAGCAGAAAAAGTTATTGCAGAAACAATAAAAAAATAAGAGATATGACAGCAGAAGAAAGAATTGAATTAGAAGAAAAGGTAAAAAAAGTAATAGAAAGCATACGTCCATACTTGCAAGAAGACGGAGGAGATGTAGCTTTCGTTGAAATGACAGACGAAAAAGTAGTTTACGTTGAATTACAAGGACACTGCGGCTCTTGTCCTCACGCAATGATGACTTTAAAGAACGGAGTTGAAGCAGCAGTTAAGGAAGTTGTTCCAGAAATTGTTTCAGTTGAAAGAGTAGTTAGATAATTTTTGCTTTTTTATGATTTACACAAAAACAGGAGATAAAGGCACAACAAGTTTAGTTGGAGGCTCACGTGTTTTAAAATGCTCTTTGAGAGTAGATACCTATGGAGACTTAGATGAATTAGTCTCTTACATAGGCTTATGCAGAGAATACGTAGAAGAAAACCTTGCTTCTGATTTGGTAAAAATACAAAATGTGTTATTTAACCTTGAAAGCATAATTGCTTGCGAAAAAGAAGAGTATCTTCTCAAAATGCCACAAGTCAAAGAAGAAGATATAAAGTTCTTAGAAAACCAAATAGACGAAATGAGCAAAGTAGTGCCACCATTAAAGCAATTTATTTTGCCCGGAGGTGATAAAGCAGCGGCACATCTCAATGTTGCAAGAACAATTTGCAGGCGTTGCGAAAGAAAAATGGTAGCCCTATCGCAAGAATGTGAAGTAAATTCGTTTTGTATGCAATATATCAATCGATTATCCGATTATTTATTTCAATTAAGCAGGTATATAATGCTACAAAAAGGCAAGCAAGAAACATTTTGGCAACAATAACGTTTAAGATACAAACAAACATTAAACAAAAACATTAAAAAGATGTATTGGACATTAGAATTAGCCTCAAAATTGGAAGATGCTCCATGGCCAGCAACAAAAGAAGAGTTGATAGACTATGCTTTAAGAAGTGGAGCACCAGCAGAAGTAGTAGAGAATCTAAGTGAGATAGAAGATGAAGGCGACATCTATGATTCTATTGAAGACATTTGGATTGACTATCCAACAAAAGAAGATTTCTTCTTCCACGAAGACGAATATTAGTCAATCAAATTGTAAAAATAAAACAGCGAGATAATTTTCTATCTCGCTGTTTTATTTTTCTAATTCTTTGAAATATTTTTTTAATTCTTTGAGTTATGATTTCAAATAATTCAGTATCTTTGCTCATTAAAATAATAGGTAATGGAAATTGAAGAATTAAAGGAAATGAAGCCGATTAAATTCGGGTTTTACTATGGTACAATTTTTGGAGGTATTGCTTTTGCCTTTCATCTTTTGTCGCAGTATATAGGATTTACTACAAATTTCTTCTATGGCTTGATTTACTCATTTTTTGTATTGTTTTCTCTAATGTGGCTCTATAAGAAATATCTTTCTTTGCAAGAAGAGGGTAAAGGAGTTGAGTTTTCGGCTTTAATGAAGATAGGCGCTGTGTTTTCTTTGACGATTTCGTTTTTCTATTTAATATTTACTTTTGCAAGAATTGAGTTTATAGATCCTAATTTCTTGAATCTGCTTATGGAAATGACGCAAGAAATGATTTCGCAATCGGCAATGCCTGAGCTTAATCTTGGAGATGGTTATGCAACTACTCTTTATGTTACAGTGCTTGTTACAAGTTTCATTGGCGATTTTTTAGGTAATATGTTCTATGCTTTTTTACTTGCGTTAATTCTTAAAAATAGAGTATTTTAATTATGGATATATCAATTGTAGTACCATTATATAATGAAGAAGAATCGTTGCCACACTTGATTGAGTGGATTGAGAGAGTGATGAATGAGAATAATTTTTCATACGAAGTGCTTTTGATTGACGATGGTAGCAAAGATAATTCTTGGGCAGTGATTGAGCAGTTGTCGGAAAAGAATCCAAATGTTAAAGGTGTTAAATTCCGTAGAAATTATGGTAAATCAGCAGCATTAAATGTGGGTTTTGAAAGAGTGGAAGGCGATGTTATAATCACAATGGATGCAGATCTTCAAGACAGTCCTGATGAAATTCCAGAATTATACAAAATGATAAAAACGGAAGGTTATGATTTGGTTTCGGGTTGGAAGAAAAAACGTTACGATTCTAAGTTAATGAAAAATCTTCCTTCAAAACTCTATAATGCAACTACACGTTGGTTTTCTGGAATAAAGCTTCACGATTTCAACTGTGGACTTAAAGCATATAGAAAGGCAGTTGTGAAATCAATAGAGGTATATGGAGAAATGCACCGTTATATTCCAATTATTGCAAAATGGGCTGGTTTTTCTAAAATAGGCGAAAAAGTTGTGCAACATAGAAAACGTGAATTTGGAGAAAGCAAATTTGGAATGAATCGTTTTGTTAATGGATATTTAGATTTGATGTCTATAATGTTTGTTTCAAAATTTGGTAAAAAACCAATGCACTTTTTTGGGCTTTTAGGTAGTGTGATGTTTCTTTTAGGAATAATTTCTGCTCTTGTTTTAGGAGTGCAAAAACTTATTGCTGTTTACAACAATGAAGCAATGAGATTGATTACCGATAGTCCTTATTTCTATTTGGCATTAGTTACAATGATAATTGGTTGTCAGTTATTTTTAACAGGATTTATAGCAGAAATGATAGGAAGAAACTCTCCAAATAGAAATACCTATCTAATAGAAAAAGATATTGAGAAATGAAAATAAGAAATATAATTAAAGAATCAATAGGTGTTAAAGAATTGATTCTCTCTGATGAAAAATTGATTTCAAATATAGAAAAGGCTGCTCAAATTATTGTGGATTGTTATCGCAATAAAGGAAAGGTCTTATTTTGTGGCAATGGTGGAAGTGCAGCTGACGCGCAACATTTAGCAGCAGAGTTATCTGGTAGATTTTATTATGATCGTCCTGCCTTAGAAGCAGAAGCCTTGCATGTAAATACATCATATCTTACAGCAGTTGGTAATGATTATAGTTTTGATCAAATATATTCAAGAATATTGTCTGCATCAGGAAAAACAGGAGATGTTTTAGTTGGAATATCTACTTCGGGTAATTCAAAAAATGTGTTGGAAGCACAAAAGGTTGCAAAGCAAAAAGGAATGAAAATCATATCTCTAACAGGAGAAAGTGGAGGAGAAATGAAAAACTCAACCGATTGCTTGATAAATGTGCCTTCAAAACTTACTCCTCGCATACAAGAAAGTCATATTTTAATAGGACACATAATTTGTCAAATAGTTGAAGAGGAATTATTCCCACAAAAATAAAATAACTATGAGACTGATAAAAAACGCACGTTATCTTTTCTTAGACAGAGATGGAGTTATTAACCTAAGGTTGATAGATGATTACGTAAAGCGTAAAGAAGAGTTTGAATTTCTTGAAGGAAGTTTAGAAGCTTTTAAGATTTTCGCAAAATACTTTGATAAAATTGTGGTGGTTACAAATCAACAAGGAATAGGCAAAGGACTTATGAGCGAAAATGACTTGGAGCAAATTCATTCTTATATGAAAAATGAAGTTGAACTTGTTGGGGGAAGAATAGATGAGGTGTTTTTCTGTCCAAAACTTGCAAAAGAAAACTCTATTGATAGAAAACCCTCAGTGGGAATGGGGCTTAAAGCAAGAAAACTATTTAGAGAAATAAGATTTAAAGACTCTATAATGGTTGGTGATTCTCTTAGCGATATGGTTTTTGGGAAGCGATTGAAAATGCACACAGTTTTCATAGCACCTTCACCTTCTAAGGCAAGAAAACATCCGAAAAGAATTGATAAAGTATGTAATAATTTATTAGAATTTGCAAAATATATTGAAAATGAGAAGAATATTTAAACAAAGTTTAGCACTAATTTTAAGTGCCTTAGTATTGATGCCTTGTTTGTTAGAAGCACAAAATAAAACCGATGAAAAAGGAAGAAAACAAGGTAAATGGTCAAAAGCTTATCCTAATGGACAAGTAAAATATAGTGGAGAGTTTAAAGACGATAAAGAAATTGGTACGTTTTCTTATTATTCAAAAGATGGAAAACTTACTCAAACAATAGAATATTCACAAGATGGGAAAGTAGGTCAAGCGAAATTTTTCTACAAAGATGGAAAAATAATGAGCGAAGGTAAATATATTGATAAAAAGAAAGAAGGCGTTTGGACTTATTATGATGAAAAAGGTAGAAAGATAAGAGAAGAAAACTTAGTTAATGGAAAACAAGAAGGCAAAGAAACAAATTGGGATAGAAATGGTGGAATAAACCTTACAACTATGTATAAAAATGGAGTGAAAGAAGGAGAGGAATATAAAAATTTTTATGCAGACGGATATTCTGTTACAAACTATGTTAATGGAAAAAGAAACGGAGAATTTACACATTACTTTGCTTCAAAGAAAAAACAAGTTGTAGGTAAGTATGTAAACGATAAAGAAGAAGGTACTTGGAATTTTATGAACGAAAATGCAGATGTGATTAAAATTCAAAAGTGGGAAAATGGAAAATTGCAATACGATGCCGTAAAAATCTCTACTCGTCAAGGGGAAATAGAGGTAGAATTTAAAGATATAGCTTATTTGTATCCTCTTGGAAAGCAAACTTGTGTTGTTTTGAAAGATGGTAAAAAGATAAACGCATTTAACAATTACGAACAAATAGTTAATTTGTCTGATGGTAATATGTTTTTGCTTTTAAATAAGACTAACAAGGTGTATGCAAACTATTCTGCAATCAAAGGAACGAAAGATGATGGAGGAAAAGAACTTCTAATCATTCTTGAACCAAAAGCAGATGTTGAAATACGCACAGATGAAGATAGTCGTAAGGCTTTGCAATCTTTGTTTAGAAAATAGAAATGCAAGAAAGAGTTTTAGTAGGGCTCAGCTTAGGAGTTGATAGTTTGGCAACAGCACTTCTTCTCAAAGCTGAGCCTTTTTCTGTTGTTGGAGTTTACTTTCATTTGCATCAAGAGGCAAAAGATTTAGAAAAAGTAAGGAAAATATGTGATGATAACAATATAGAGTTTCATTATGTTAATCTGCAAGAGGAGTTTTACAAAGATGTAATTCTCCCTTTTGCAGATTTTTATCTTAAAGGTCTTACTCCAAATATCTGTTCGTATTGTAATGCAGAATTTAAGATTGAAAAGCTGCTGCAATATGCAGAAAAATTTTCCTGTAACTATATAGCAACAGGGCATTATGCAAGAAAAAAAGCTTCTCTTGTAGGCATAGCGAAAGATTCGTGGAAAGATCAATCCTTTATGCTTTATCGCCTTAGTGAAAAACAAAGAGAAAAATTACTCCTTCCTCTTGGGCAAAAGATGAAAGATGAGGTTAAGGAATTTGTTCGACAATGTGGATATGAAGAAATAGCAAATAAAAGAGAAAGTTTTGGACTTTGCTTTACAAATGGCAAGCATTACTCTGAGTTTTTATTGGAGAAATATCCAGAATTAAAAAAACTTGAAAATGGAAAGGTGTTTGACAAAAATAATCAAGAAATTGGCACTCACAAAGGCTATCCTTTCTACACAATAGGACAGTATAAAGGATTGAATTGTGAAGGAAAACAATATATAAATAAGATTATTGCAGAAGAAAACGCCATTTTTGTAGGAGAAAAATCAGAGTGTTATTTTTCAACTCTAAGACTTAATTCGCTCGTTTTTTCACAAAATATAGAAAATATTAAGTTGAATACGCAATATCTAACAAAGATTAGAGGAAAAGACGAAGGTAACTTTGCAACTCTAAGAGAAATTTCTTCAAATCATTCAATTATTGAATTTTCTCAAAGAGTTTTTGCCCCAATGCAAGGACAAGACGTAGTCGTTTACGATGAAAATAATTTTATCCTTTTCGGTGGCAGAATAGAATCGTTTAGTTAATTAGCTTTTCTTTTGCTTATTGCTAATAATCCTAAGAAAGTAAGAAGTCCGTTTAAGACTAATAGTTCAAAATCAAAGCTATAATTGAACCATTGTTGTGAGTTGTTGCTAAGAATAAAACAAATCACAGGCGAAAGTATGCAAACAATAGGCACAAACTTGTCTATGACTTGTCGTTTTGTTATAATACCAAATACAAACAAGCCTAAAAGTGGCCCATATGTGATAGATGCAATTTGATACAATATATCAATTAAGTGAGGGTCGCGATGATTTCCGTAAAAGATGATTACGCCTACAAAAATCAATGCAAAACAAATGTGAACCAAATGACGAATTTTGATTTTCTTTTTTTCGTTCCAATCTTTTCTTTGTTCAATATTTAAAAAGTCTATGCTAAACGATGTAGTCAAAGAAGTCAAAGCACCATCTGCCGAAGGGAAAAGGGCAGATATAAGTCCGATGATGAAAATCACTGCTGCAAAAGGACTAAGTGCATTTAAAGCAACGTAAGGGAAAAGGTCGTCGCCTTTAACCTCTATTCCTTGATTGTGAGCGAAGATATAAAGAGCTGCACCTAAACAAAGAAACAAAAAATTGACAAAAAACAAAGTCAAAGAGAAAGTAAGCATATTTTTTTGTGCCGATTTAATGTTCTTGCAACTAAGATTTTTTTGCATCATTTCTTGGTCTAATCCTGTCATACTAATAGTTATAAACATACCTCCAAGAATTTGTTTCCACCAACATAGACGTGAAGAAGAATCTGTTTCAATAAAAGTAAAATAATCGCTTTTTGTAACATTAGTTAGCATTTCTGAGAACGAAAAATTCATCTTATCGCCAATCAAAATAAAGGAAATAACAAGTGCGGCAAGCATACAAGTCGTTTGTAAAGTATCTGTCCAAACAATAGTCTTGATTCCTCCCTTGAACGTAAACAAAAGAATCAACGCAAGAAAGAGAAAAACAGTTGCTTCAAAAGGAATATTCCATGCACTAAAAACAAATTCGTATAAAACATAGATTACAATGAACATCCTAAGACTTGCACCGAGAGTTCTTGAAAGAAGGAAAAAGAAAGAACCTGTTTTATGAGAGAATTTACCAAAACGACTCTCTAAGTATTTGTAGATAGAAATCAAATTAAGCTTATAGTAAATCGGCATAAGGACAAATGAAATTACAAGATAGCCTAAGAAATATCCGAAAACGGTTAGCATATATGTAAAGCCTCTATCTTCCACCCAACCAGGCACTGACATAAATGTAACGCCACTTAAACTTGCTCCAATCATACCATAGGCTACGATAAACCAAGGAGATTTTTTGTTTCCGGAGAAAAACGAAGCACTATCAGCCTTTCGAGCCGTGATAAAGGTGATAGAGAATAATAAAATCGTATATGCGATGAAAACACCGAGTAAAATATTTGCCATAGTATTTGATTTTTTTTGTAATTTTGCTCTTATTTGACTGCAAATTTAACAAATATATATGGAATACACCTCTTTAATCTTAGAAAATGCTGTAAACGAATTAGCAAAACTTCCAGGAGTAGGACAAAGGACCGCTTTGCGTTTTGCACTTCATCTATTAAAACAAAATGAAGACAATACACTACAATTAGCCAAAAGCTTAATTAGTCTTGTCAGTGAAATAAAACATTGTAAGCGTTGTAATAATCTTTCAGATAGTGAAATATGTTCTATTTGTGCAAATCCTCAACGTCAAAACGATACAATATGTGTTGTAGAGAATATAAGAGAGGTTATGGCTATTGAATCAACAAATCAATACAAAGGATTATATCACGTTTTAGGAGGTGTGATTTCCCCAATAGAAGGAATAGGAGTAGGAGATATAGCAATAGAACAACTAATCAAACGCGTAGAACAAGAAAACGTGAAAGAAATAATTTTAGCCCTGCCAACAACAATGGAAGGCGATACAACAAGTTTCTATATCAACAAATTGTTAGAGCCTTATAATGTGAGAATTTCTGCAATCGCACGAGGAGTTGCCATAGGCGACAAAATAGAATACGCAGACGAACAAACCCTCGCCCGCTCCATTTTAAACAGAAGAGATTTCTCAGATATATATAAATAGAAAAAGGAGAGTAGCTTTACTCTCCTTAGTTTTTTTGTTGCTAAAAAGGTAAATCATATTCTTCCTCCGTATAGTCCCATTTTATATTTCCATTAATTTTTATAACTAAAAATCTATTGTCTTCTGAACGTTGAAGAAACCCTTTTTTCGCTAAACAATGAATATAGTTTTGTACATCTTTTTTCTTTACACCCATATCCATTGCTAAGCGAGAAGCCCAAGTATCAATTTGCATATTATGATACTCACCCGTTCTTTCATTATAATGATTTAATCGGTTGTTTATGAACGCCCAAAACACCAACTGCATACCTTTAACCTCCGCCTTTTTAGGCAAATTCAAGAAACCATTATCAATAAACCCCTTAGGAACCACTATTTTGTAAAAACCTTCCCTGTCCTGATTAAGTATATCAATTTTTTTAAACCTATTCAAAATTGTCGAAACCGTACGCAAAGATATGCCGGTCTTTTCAGAAATTTTTTTATTAGTTATTTTTCTAAATTCAAGAGATGAAAACTTGTCAATATATTCTTTTATTATATCCATATTTAATTTCTTTTCACCATACTCTCTTTCATTTCCTTTATCCCATGATTCGTGTTGATGCATAGTTGCATAATTAACCAAAAAAGAATAGACAATCTTTTCATTAACAGTTAATTTATTCCAATCTTTAAACTCTTTAAAAAAACTAATATAAAACATATAAAAACGATTTTTTTGTTTAGACTACAAATATATAAAAAATCAATAAGATACGCATTTTTTAAAAACCGATTTTACCACATGCAAAATTAAGTACAATAAAGTGCAAAATTAAGTATCTTATAACGCAAAATTAAGTATCCATAAAGTAAATCTAAGTACACCATAATGCAAGTTTAAGTATCGTATAACGTAAAATTAAGTACCTATCATAATAATAACATAACAATATACTATAATAATATTACATAATAGTTTTCACAAAAATATACACAAGAAAATTAAAAAAAACTACTCAAAAATGATAATACTTGTAAAAATTAAAAAAACAAAGAAAAAATGAAAAAAAGCAAAGAATTTTTCCAAAAAAGCAAAGAAAAAATGAAAAAAAGCAAAGAAAAAACGCTCGGTTAATTTTTTTTGATAAAAGAAAAACTAAAAGGCAAAAGCGATTCAGCTCCTTTTAATCTAAGGATTTCGCTTTCGTTTAAGAGGATTAGGACGCAGATTTCTTTTTTGCCTCTCATTTGATTTTCTTGTAAAACTTGACAACAAGCTCCGCAAGGGAATGCTTTTGTCCACTCATTGTTTTCATTTCTTGCGGCAATGGCTAATGTGGTGATTTTTTCTTTTCTTGTGCCGGCTGCAAATAAAGCAACTCTTTCGGCACACAATCCCGAAGGGTAGGCAATGTTTTCTTGGTTGCTTCCAATAACTATTTCGTTGTTTTCTAACCTTACGGCCGCTCCAACACTGAAAGAAGAATAAGGAGAATAAGCCGAATAAGTGGCATTCTTTGCACACTCAATCAACTCTTTCTCCTTATTGTTTAATTCTTCAAGGGAAAGCGTTTCATATTTTATTTCAATGCTTTCCGATTTCATTTATTTGTTGTTTTTTTCTTTTAGAATATCTCTGATTTCTGCAAGTAAAACTTCCTCTTTGCTTGGAGCAGGAGGAGCTGCAGGTGTTTCTTCTTTTTCTTTCTTTGATTTTAGTTTAGATAACAAACGTACAAAACAGAAAATAGAGAAAGCAATAATTAAAAAGTCGAAACAAACTTGAAGAAAGTTACCATAATTCAATGTAACCGCTGCCATTTCTCCCTCAGCTGCTTTAAGCGTAATTTTAAGGTCTGTAAAATTCACGCCACCTATTAAAACGCCTAACGGAGGCATAATAACATCGTTCACAAGTGAAGTGATAATTTTTCCAAAAGCACCACCAATGATGATACCGACTGCCATATCAATCATATTTCCCTTTATGGCAAAACTTTTAAAATCTTCAATAACTTTTTTTACTCCCATGATTTTTCTAATTTTAATTTTGCACAAAAGTAATACTTTTTTTTGTTTTATTACAATTTAGATTTAATTTTGCACTGTTTAAAATAAAAAGAATAATGAAAGCATTAGTAAGTACAAATTTTAATTTTGAAGGACAAAAAAGTCATTATGTTGGAAAAGTAAGAGATGTTTACAACATAAATAATGAATTATTAGCAATGGTAGTTAGCGATAGAATATCAGCTTTTGACGTAGTTTTACCAAAAGGAATACCATTTAAAGGGGAAATTTTAAATAAAATAGCAGCTAAATTCTTAGATGCAACCTCAGATATATTACCAAATTGGAAAATAGCAGTGCCTGATGCGATGGTAACCTTAGGAAAACTTTGCGAACCTTTCAAAGTAGAAATGGTAGTAAGAGGATATTTGGCAGGAAGTGCGTGGAGAGAATATAAAGCAGGAATGCGTACACTTTGTGGCGTTACTTTGCCGGAAGGAATGAAAGAAAACGATAAATTTCCTACACCAATCATCACTCCAACCACAAAAGCCGATGAAGGACACGATGAAAACATAAGCAAAGAAGAAATAATAGCAAGTGGACTTGTAAGCAAGGAAGATTACGAACAATTAGAAAAATACACCTTAGCTCTTTTTGAAAGAGGAACTCAAATAGCTGCACAAAGAGGTCTTATACTTGTTGATACAAAATATGAGTTTGGAAAATACAATGGAGAGATTACTCTAATAGATGAAATACATACACCAGACTCTTCACGTTATTTCTATGCAGAGGGCTATGAAGAAAGACAAGCAAAAGGCGAAAAGCAAAAACAATTATCAAAAGAGTTTGTTAGAGAATGGTTAATGGATAATGGTTTCCAAGGAAAAGAAGGGCAACAAGTGCCTGAAATGACAGAAGAAATCATAAATCAAATCTCTCAACGCTATATGGAGCTTTACGAACAAATAATTGGCGAAAAGTTCATTGCAGAACAAACAGAGGAAGACTTAGAAAAAAGAATTGAGAGAAACGTTTCAGAATATTTAAACAAGAAATAGATGAAAAAAATATTAAAAATAGTTTTTGTTTTATTGCTTGTTGTTGGCTTTTCTTCGTGTAACAAATCACAAGTATATAAAGAATTTAAAACCTTGCCAAACTATACTTGGGAAAGAATAGAAAAAGGTAAATCTATCAGTTTTGATGATGTTGTTATCAATAAAGAAGATGAGGTTTACGATATATCTGTGCACGTTCGCCACACTCCATACGTAACAGAAGATGAAATAAAATTCAAAATGAAGATAACCTCACCTTCTTCCATTGTAAGAGAAAGCGTACACACAATAAAACTAAAAGATAAAGAAGGAAAAGAATGGTTAGGTAGTGCAATGGGTGATATAATCGACCTACAAGTTGATGTAAAAACATTCTATTCTTTTATAGAAAAAGGAACCTACAAAGTAGAACTTGTAAATATGGGACAAAAATACCAATTGCAAGGCATTATGGAAATAGGTTTAGAAATAAATCAATCAAATTTAAACAGATAAGTGCATTTTGCAAATTTAGAATCAAAACATTTAGAAAACATACTTAAATCCCTGCCTACATCAGCAGGGGTTTATCGTTTTTTAGATAGAGAGGGAACGGTAATTTACGTAGGAAAGGCAAAAAACTTAAAAAACAGAGTGCAATCCTATTTTAAAAACGACTTGTCTCATTCACCTAAAACAAGATTATTAGTAAAAAAAATTCACGATATAAAATTAGTCGTTGTAGAAAACGAAAGCGAAGCACTTTTATTAGAAAATAATTTCATAAAACAATACAAACCAAGATATAATATCCTATTAAAAGATGATAAAACTTATCCTTGGTTTTGCATAAGCAACGAAGAATATCCAAGAGTATTTACTACAAGAAATAAAAAAAGAGATGGCTCTTTATATTTTGGACCATATCCAAATGGAAAGCTACTTAAAGAATTACAAGACTTAATAGGAAAACTCTATCCTTATCGCCGTTGTAAAATTCCAATGACAGAAGAAGGGGTATTTAAAAATAAATATAAGGAATGCTTAAATAAACAAATAAAAATCTGCTCAGCACCATGCGAAGGTAATGTATCTAAAGAAGAATACAGGGAAATTATAAACGACATAAAAAGAATACTACGCGGAGATTTCTATCAAATAAAAAAAGATTTGAAAAATCAAATGATGGACTTTGCAAAAACTCTTGAATTTGAAAAAGCTCAAATCATAAAAGACAAAATACAACTCTTAGATGCTTATACAGCAAAGACTTCAATTGTAACAAACTCATCACTTAATGCAGAAATTTTTGCTTACGAAGAAATTGATGAAGGAATAATGCTTAATGCAATGAAAATTGTAAATGGTAGTTTGATTTCTTCAATATCAAAGCAAGTAAAAGCACCAATAGAGGAAGATAAGATTAATATATTCACAACAGCAATCATTCAATTGCGTTCGCAACTTGCTTGGGAAGGAGAATTGTTAATAGTCCCAGAAATACTTCCTTTGCCAGAGGACTATGCAAAACAAACATTAGCAGACAATAGTGAGAAAAAGAAAGTCTTAGAACTTTGTCAAAAAAATGCACTCTTTGCAAAAAGCGATAAAATCAAAAGAGATACACTATTAGACCCTAATCGTTGGGCAGAGAGTCTAATAAAAAACATACAAAAAGATTTAAATCTACCAAAGCCACCATATTATATGGAATGTTTTGATAACTCCAATATTCAAGGTTGTAACGCTGTTGCCGCCTGTGTTGTATTTCGCAATGGAAAACCCTCAACAAAAGAATACAGACATTTTAATATCAAAACAGTTGAAGGGCCAAATGATTACGCATCTATGAAAGAAATAGTTTTTCGTAGATATTCTCGTTTGATAAAAGAAGAAAAGCCCTTGCCCGACCTTATTATAATAGACGGAGGTAAAGGACAACTCGCCGTAGCCGTAGAAGCACTAAGCGAATTAGGCATTTATGAACAAGTACCTATTATTTCAATAGCCGAACGTTTAGAAGAAATTTACTATCCCGGCAATCCTTATCCTTTATGTCTTGATAAAAGGAGCAATAGCCTAAAAACCATACAACACATTAGAGATGAAGCACACCGATTCGGTATAACACACCATAGAAATAAAAGAAGCAAAGAAACATTCCATACAGTGCTGACACAAATACCGGGAATAGGCGAAAAAACAGCAATAGATTTACTCCTTCGTTTTAAAAGCGTAAAGCAACTTTCAGAAACTTCGCTTTCAGAAATAGAGAAATGTGTAGGAAAAGCCAAAGCTGAAAAAGTGTTCGCATATCTGCATAAATAAATCAAAGAAAAAATAAAATAAATCAAAGAAAAAATTTAAAAAAGTAAAGAAAAAAAATAAAAAAACAAAGAAAAATGAAACTCTATTTTGAAACCGATTATATGGCTGGCGCTTGCCAAGAAATAATAGATAGATTAGTTGCTACAAATTATGAAGAAACAGTTGGATATGGCTGTGATCAATACACCGAAAAGGCAGTTGGGTTGATAAAAAAGGCAGTTGGAAAAGAGAATGCAAGGGTTCATTTTCTTGTAGGAGGAACTCAAACTAATTCAACAGTCATTGATGGATTGCTTTCAAGACATGAAGGTGTTTTAGCAGCAGAAAGTGGACATATAAATGTACATGAATCGGGAGCAATTGAGGCTTGTGGACACAAAGTCTTAACTCTGCCTGAGTATGAAGGTAAGGTTAAGGCGGAAGATGTGGAAAATTACATCTCAAACTTCTATGCAGACGACACTTACTTGCACATGGTTGCTCCGGGTATGCTTTATATTTCTTTTCCAACAGAATATGGAACAATTTACTCTAAAAAAGAATTGCAAGACATTCATTCGGTTTGCAAAAAGTGGGATATACCTTTGTATATCGATGGTGCAAGACTTGGATATGGCTTAGCAGCAGAGGGAAACGATGTTTCTTTGCAAGATATTGCTAATTTATGCGATGTTTTCTACATTGGAGGAACAAAACTTGGTGCTTTGTTTGGAGAAGCCGTTGTTGTGTGTAATGATAGTTTGCTAAAAAATTTCTTTCCTTTGATAAAACAACACGGGGCCTTACTTGCAAAAGGTAGATTGTTAGGCTTACAATTTGAATGTTTGTTTTCAAATAATTTATATGAAAGAGTAAGCCGACATGCTGTTGATATGGCAATGAAAATCAAACAAGCATTTATTGCAAAAGGCTATAATCCGGTAGTAAACTCTAATACTAATCAACAATTCTTTCTTTTGCCAAATGATTTTATGGATAAATTAAGTGAAGATGTTGGTTTTGAACTTTGGGGACCGAGAGGAGAAAAAGAAACAAAAGTAAGGTTTGTTACTTCTTGGGCAACAAAAAAAGAAGATGTGGATTTGCTAATTAAAAGACTTAATTTTTGATTTTTAAATAAGTTTTGTATTTTTGTAGTCTAATTTTAAAAAGTATTGATTATGAGAGTGTCAAAAGTTCTTTTGTTGTTGGTTTCTGTTTTTGCTTTATCTTTTTTTGCTTGCAAAGATAAACCACAGTCAAGTAAAGATGAATTTCTTCAAGGTAAGGAGTTGATATATTTTTATCAGGATTCAGAAGAATGGAAAGCTGAAATAAAAGATTTAGGTAGTTGTTATGCAGTTGTAGATGATAAAGAAAATCCTACTTGGTGCGATATTGTTGTATGTACAGAGGATTTAAAAGATTTTGATATAGATTTATATCATAAATATTTGTTTGTGCATTTTCAATTAAATGAAAACTTAACTCCAAAGAATCTAATTGCAGAGTTTTATAAGAATAAAAATGCTCAGCAAGCGGGTGTGTTTGATTTAATGCTTACTCCGAAGAAATTGGAACTTTATTTGCAAGATTTTAATGAGAAAGAAATAAGTGGAACTCTTTTAGGACAGATGCAAAGTAAAGTGAATGCAGACGATATTAGAGATGTTTTGTTCGTTTTCAAGAATATTCCGATAAAAACTACTGCTGAATTAAAGAAATGTCGTTAATTGACATATTGTTTCCTCAAAGATGTATTTTTTGTGATGAGGTTTTAGTGCGTGGAGAAAAGATAGTTTGTCTTTCTTGCTATAAGCACTATCCTTACAAAAAGAATGCGAGGGAGGAGTATAAGTATAAGATTACAGAAGTAGCTTTTGAAAATATAGATATATTTCTTGATTATTCTTATTGTAAAGAGGCATTGCATTCTTTTAAATATGGAGGAAATATTTTTATAGGAAAGCAGTTAGGAAGTTTGTGGGCAGAACATTTAAAGGAAGTTGAATGGATTGAAAGTGTGGATTTGATTATGCCGATTTCTCTTCATAGAAAGAAACTCTATAAAAGGGGATTTAATCAAAGTGAGGTATTGGGTAGGGTTTTGTCTAAAAAACTCAAAATTCCAATTTTGACAAATGTGATTAAACGAAAAATTAATAATCCTCCTCAAATTCAAGCTCAAAATCGTTGGGAAAATGTGCGAGATATATTTGTCTTGAAACGAAAATGTGGTTTGGAGAATAAACACATCTTAATAATTGATGATGTGATTACAACTTCGGCTACAAGTAATTATTTTGTGAAAACTTTACGCAAAATACCTAATTTAAAACTATCTTTTGCTTATCTATCTTCAAATTATTAAGAATTAGTGTTATCTTTGCCGTTTAATTTAAAATTTAATTAGAAAAATAATGAAAAGAACAAGTATTTTTATCTTTTGTTTGATTGCAACAATTATTGGTGTTGCTCAAACAAATATAAGTGTTATTCCAGAACCTATTTCGGTTAAGGAATTAAAAGAAAAAGAGTTTAAGTTAAGTTCTACAACCAAGATTGCAGTTAATGTAAATTCTACTGAAATGCAATCGGTTAAATTCTTAAAAGAAAAACTTGAGTATGCTTTTGGAAAGAAAATCTCTGTAACTAATCTTTCTGAATTGAAAGATGATGCAAATGCGATTCTTTTTGTGAAGGTTAGCGACAAGGTTTTAGGAGATGAAGGCTATAATTTAAAGGTAACAGAAAAGAATATCGTAATTCAAGCAAACGAAAATGCAGGATTCTTCTACGCTATTCAAACTCTATTGCAATTGATCGACCCAATGTTTGTTGGAAATCACGAAGTAGTTAAGATGTGTTGCACAAAAATTCCTGCATGTGAAATAGTGGATTATCCTCGTTTTGCTTATCGTGGAAAACATCTTGATGTTGCAAGACATTTTATGAGTGTTGAAGATGTAAAACGTTATATTGATTATATGGCTTTTCATAAACTTAACGTGTTGCATTGGCATTTGACAGACGATCAAGGTTGGAGAATAGAAATTAAGAAATATCCTTCTTTGCAATCAATAGCTTCAAAAAGAAAATCAACAATTATAGGACATTATAATGATAATGATGCTCGCAATCCTAATTATGACGGATTTGTTCATCAAGGTTATTATACACAAGACCAAGCAAGAGAAATAGTTGCTTATGCTAAGGAAAGAAATATTGATATTATTCCTGAAATAGAAATGCCTGGACACTCTCAATCGGTGCTTGCTGCTTATCCAAACTTGGGTTGTAAAGATACTACTTACGAAGTGTCTTGTACATGGGGAGTTATAGAAGATGTTTTATGTACTCAGGACGAAACAATAGAGTTTATGAAAAATGTTTTGGACGAAGTTGTTGAAATATTCCCATATAAATATATTCATATCGGAGGAGATGAATGCCCAAAAGGACAATGGAAAGAATGTCCTAAGTGTCAAGCACAAATAAAGAAACATGGACTTAAAGATGAGTTTGAATTACAAAGTTGGTTCTTGCAACAAATAACACAATACCTTAAAACAAAAAATCGTCAAGCTATTGCATGGAGCGAAATCCTTGAAGGAGGAATTAAAGATGAGGTTACTGTTATGTCATGGCTTGGAGAAGCAGACGGAGTTGATGCTGCAAGAATGGGATACGATGCAGTAATGGTTCCTTGTGCTTATTTATATTTTGATTACTATCAAGCAGAAGCAGATAATGAACCTCTTGCAATAGGAGGCTTTACTCCACTTAAAAAAGTCTATCATTATGAACCTGTTCCAAAAGAAATAGCAGGAACAAGTGCAGAAAAACACATTATAGGAGTACAAGCAAATATGTGGAGAGAATACATTCCTACATTTGATTATACAATCTATATGGATTATCCTCGTACTGCTGCAATGAGTGAAACAGCTTGGAGTCAAAAAGAAAAGAAAAACTATGATAAATTCTTAGATAAATTAGAAAAGCTATTGAAATACTACGATGCAATGGGAATGAATTATTCTCGTTCTCACTATTCTATTTCGGCAGATGTAAGTTTTAATTCTAAGACAAAGAATGTGGAATTGGAACTTAACACTCCTGCAAAGAACTCTGAAATAATTTACACTCTTGACGGAAGTGAGCCAACACTTTCTTCTCAAAAACTAACTCAAAAACTAATTCTTTCTCAAACAACAACAGTTTCTGCATACGTTGTAAGAGATGGAAAGATTATTTCTCCAATGTTTAAGGCTACTTACAACCTTAATAAAGCAACAGGCAAGAAATATGAACTTAAAAATATGAATCCGCAATATTCAGGAAGTACAAAAAATGCTCTAACCGATGGAATATTTGGCTCTGCTAAGAGTTATGATAAATGGATTGGTACTTACGGATATGATTATGATGTAGTTGTTGATTTAGAAAAAAGAGAAAATATCAATTCTATTTCATTAAACTTTTTGGATAACGTAGGTAGTTGGATTTTCCTTCCAACAAAAGTTCATTTCTACCTATCTGATGATAACAAAACTTGGAAAGAAGTTAGCGAATCGGACATTGAACTTACAAAAGAAGGACAAATACTTAATGTGAAGGCAAATTGCAAAGACAAAAAAGCAAGATATGTGAAGATTTATGCAGAAACAGTTAGAAAATGCCCAGAAGGACACCCTGGTTGTGGATATGATGCACACTGTTTTGCAGATGAGATAATCATTAAGTAATGAAAATAAACGAAATCAAAGAATTTAAAGATATTAACCTACAAAAAAGTGCGAAGGATATGCGTTCCTCTTGGGGGATACGCATAGTCCTTCCTTTTTCTATTGCAAATGCTTTTTTCTTATTAGTATTTTCGTTTTTTGGTCTATTCTTTAAATCTTTTTCTATTGATTTTATTTCCTCAACTCATTTTCCTCAAATGATGTATTTTTGGAAAGAAAATCTTTTGCATTTTTTTACCCCATCATTATTTTTCTTCCTTTTTCTATTTCTACTAAGTATGCTATCAATTTATTCATGTATGCTAATGTGGTATGGACATAAATCAGGAGTTCTTCTATATGCAGTTAGTAAAGTAGGCCTTGTTTTTGTTCCTATACTATTTCTTGGTTACAGAGGCTTTTCTTATGGAGATATAATGTTGGCTTTGTTTTTTATTGCTTACTATTATATTTATATGATAAAACACCCAATAAAGGAGGTTGATAATGAGTGAAGCAGTTTTATATTTATTTCCTACACCTATTGCAGATATTGAAATCAATCAATGCTTACCTGAGGAGAATCAAAAACTTTTGCAAGAATGTGATAGTTTTGTTGTAGAACAAGTAAGAACAGCAAGACGTTTTCTTAGAAAAGCAGGCTACACAAAAGATTTTGCCGAGGTAGAATTTTATGAATTAAACGAGCATACTGATTTAAAAGAAATAGATTCTTACTTAACTCCATTAAGACAAGGAAAAAATCTTGGATTGATGAGCGAAGCAGGACTTCCTTGCGTGGCAGATCCGGGTGCAGCTTTGGTAAAATTAGCCCAAAAAGAAGGTTTTAAAGTTTGTCCTTTGATTGGACCCTCTTCTTTAATGATGTCTTTAATGGCAAGTGGGTTTAACGGACAAAACTTCGCCTTTGTTGGATATTTACCAATAGATAAAAGCCAAAGAATAAAGAAAATAAAAGAATTAGAAAGCCTTTGCTACAAGATTTCTCAGACACAAATCTTCATAGAAGCACCTTATAGAAACAATCAAATGCTTCAAGTCTTAAAAGAAGTGCTTAGTCAAAATACAATGTTGTGTCTTGGAGTAGATATAGGCTTATCTTCTCAGCAAATCATAAGTAAATCTATTCAACAATGGAAAAAAACTACCATTGATTTGAATAAACGTAATACAGTCTTTTTAATTTACAAATAAAACAAAATGATAAAACCATTAGCAGAGGTTTTACGTCCTCAAACTCTTGAAGACTACATAGGACAAGAACACTTAATTGGAGAAGGTGCAATATTGCATAGAGCAATCAAAGAAAACAATGTGCCATCTATGATTTTATGGGGACCACCTGGCGTTGGAAAAACTACTTTGGCTGGAATAATTGCAAATACCATATCAGCACAATTCTATACCCTTTCTGCAATCAATAGTGGTGTGAAAGAAGTAAGAGAAGTCATAGATAGAGCAAAGCTTAATAATGGAAACTCAATCCTTTTTGTTGATGAAATCCACCGATTCTCCAAAAACCAACAAGATTCCTTGCTTGGAGCAGTAGAACAAGGCATTGTAAGACTGATAGGAGCGACAACCGAAAACCCAAGTTTTGAAATCATTTCACCACTTCTTTCAAGAGCACAAGTTTATATACTAAGAAATCTCGAAAAACATCATTTAGAAAAAATAATTCAAAAAGCTGTCTCTTATTTAGAACAAAGTGAAAATAGAAAAATAGAAATAAAAGAAACCGAAGCCTTAATTAGAATAAGCGGAGGTGATGCAAGAAAATTAATCAATGCAGTAGAATTAGTAGCATCTCAATTTACGGGTGATTTTTCTTTGACTAATCAAACCGTTTCTACAATAATACAACAAAACATAGCAATATACGACAAAAAAGGCGAGAATCACTACGATATAATATCGGCATTCATAAAAAGTATTAGAGGTTCCGACCCAAATGCAGCAGTTTATTGGTTAGCAAGAATGATTGTATCGGGAGAAGATCCACTTTTTATAGCAAGAAGAATGTTAATCTTAGCCTCAGAAGACATAGGAAATGCGAATCCAAATGCTCTTTTGCTTGCAAATAATTGTTTTGATGCAGTAAGCAAGATTGGTTATCCAGAATGTAGAATAATACTCTCGCAAACAGCAGTATATTTAGCAACATCAGCAAAAAGCAATTCTACATATATGGCAATTAACAAAGCAATTGAATTAGTTGAACAAACAGGAGATAAACCTGTGCCAATACATCTAAGAAACGCACCAACAAAACTAATGAAACAAATAGGATATGGTGCAGATTATCGCTATTCTCACGATTATGCAAACCATTTTGTGCAACAACAATTTATGCCAGATGATTTGCAGGGTGTGTCTCTTTACGAACCGGCTGACAATCGTCAAGAAAACTCTACAAGAGAACTATTAAGAAAACTATGGTCAGGAATATACAATTATTAGCCTTATGAAAATAGTATTAGATTTTATAAATCAACTAAGCCTTAACAACAATAAAGAATGGTTTGATAAAAACAAGTCATTTTACCAAGAAGCAAAACATTGTTTTGAAACATTTACACAGCAATTAATTGCAAATATAGAAACTTTTGACCCAACAATAAGAGGCTTACAAGTAAAAGATTGTACATATAGAATATATCGCGACCTGAGATTCTCAAAAGACAAAACTCCTTACAAGACTCACATAGGTGCATATATATGTCCAAACGGAAAAAAGTCAGGATTAGGCGGTTATTACTTTCATTTAGAAGCTCAGTCAAAGCAATATCTTTCCTCTCATTTGCTTGCAAGTGGTGCAGTTTGCCTTCCAAACAATATAATCAATAGTATAAGAGAAGATGTATTTTCTTTGCCAAACGAATTTCAATCTTGCATAAGCAATGCAAAAGGGTGGGAGATAGACTCTGAAAATAAAATGAAAACAGTGCCAAAACAATTTCCAAAAGACGCAATAAATGCCGAATATTTAAAGCTTAAAGACTTTATTTTAAGCAAAAAATTAGACGATTCTTACGTTTTATCGGACAACTTATTGGAAAGAGTAACCCAAGAATTTGAAAAAACAATGAAGTTCAAAGAATTTATCAACCGAGCAATACAAGCAGTTGATTAGTTCTTATATTTCAACCATTTCCACAACTCTTTATAAGTAATCTTCTTGCCGTACATAAGTATTCCTGTGCGGTAAATTTTTGCTGCAATCACAACACATATTACAATAAAGACAATCATAAGAGAACAAGAAAGAAGAATTTCCCAACTTGCCACTCCAAAAGGTATTCTGACCATCATAGCAACAGGAGCTGTGAAAGGAATTATTGAAAGCCAAAAAGCAATAGAACTTGTTGGGTTATCGCTCAATATAGGTAAACAAATGATTGCTAAAACCAAAGGAATAGTTACAGGAAGCGTGAATTGACTTCCATCTGTGTCAACATCAAGTAGCGAACCTATTGCACCAAACAAAGATGCGTACAATAAAAATCCCATAATGAAATAAAACACAAACATACCAACCATTAAAGGAATATTTATTGCAAAAAGACCACTTACAATCTCAGAAACCTCAGTTGATTCTGTTGCATTGATTTGATCAACCGTTACAATTCTTTGGTCAATATTGATTGTTTGTTCTTGTGGTGCAGAAAATATTTCAGGAGCTGCGGTTTGTGCAAAAGTAATTATTCCAAAAATAATTACAATCCACAATACAATTTGAGTAAGACTCACAAGAGCAATAGCAATTATCTTTCCAAATAGCAATTCTATTGGCCTTACGCTTGAAACCAAAACCTCCACAACTCTATTCATCTTTTCGTCCGATACACTCTTCATAATTTGAGTGCCAAATAAAAAGACAAAGAAATAAATCAAGAATCCTGATACCATACCAAGCAACATCTTGACTTCATTATAGGATTCTTCTCCCGAAAATATATTTTTAGTATAGAAATCTATTGTAGGATTGTTTACCCACGCAATTTCTTTTTCATTCATTCCATAATCCAATCGAAGAATGCTGTTTTTCAATATATTTGTTAATTGATTTTTTATTTCCTCTTGTACACTTCCTGGAATTTCTTGCTCACCATAATACATAAAACCTTTAATAGGAGGGGTGTCGTTAGTTTTTACAATTTCTAAAACTCCATCAACTCCACCTTCTTTCAAAATACTTTGAGCTGTTTCTATGTTGTCAAAATATTCAAACTTAATTCTGTCAGAACTTAGGAATTGATTTTTGAATAAATATACACTATCGTTTTCGCTAACGTTAAGAGTTTGATCAACAACCATTATATTCAATCTATCTTCCTCAATATTAGAAAGAAAAAATGGAGTAAAAATTAATAAACTCATTAAAATAGGTCCGAGAATAGTCATTACAAGAAACGATTTCTTGCTAACACGAGTTAGATATTCTCTTTTTATTATGATTTTTATTTTATTCATTATTCTTGATTGTTTCTATGAAAATATTATTCATTGAAGGAAGAATCTCTCTGTAAGAAAGAATATTAGTTTCTTTCAAAATATTAGAAAGTAAATCTGCATTTCGTCCCTTTTCTATTGAAAGAGTTAATATGGATTTTTCCTTATCTGTCTTTGAATTTAAAAGTTCGCAACCCTCAATCAACAAATTCTCTACTCGTTCTTGAAAAGGAACGATGATTTCAAATCTATTTTGCTTAAATCTCTCTTTTATTTCATATACATTGCCTTCTAAAATCATTTTTGATTTGTTTATAAGGGCAATAGAGTCGCAAATTTCCTCCACACTTTCCATATTGTGAGTAGAAAATATGATTGTAGCACCTTTTTCTCTAAGATTTAAGATTTCATTCTTTAAAAGATTTGCATTTAAAGGGTCAAAACCACTAAAAGGCTCGTCAAAAATAAGTAGTTTCGGCTCATGAAGAATAGTTGTTATGAATTGAATTTTTTGAGCCATACCTTTTGATAATTCTTCTACACGTTTATTCCACCAATTTCCTATTTCAAAACGCTCAAACCAATATTCTAATCTTTTTTTTGCTTCTTTTTTTGATAAACCTTTTAATTCTGCAAAATAAATAGCCTGTTCGCCCACCTTCATTTTCTTATAAAGTCCTCTTTCTTCGGGCAAATAGCCAATGTTTTTAATGTCTTCTCTTGTTAATTTATTGTCAAAAAACAAAATTTCTCCCTCATCAGGTGCTGTAATTTGATTTATCATTCTAATAAGAGTAGTTTTTCCTGCTCCATTAGGGCCTAAAAGTCCAAAAATTTCACCTTCTTTGATTTTTATTGAGACTTTATCTAAAACTTTATGAGAAGAATATGACTTACTAACCTCTTTGGTTTCTAAGATATTCATTGCGAAAAATTTTTCTTTGATTTTTGAAAATATTTCTTTACTTTTTTGAAATTTTTCTTTGCTTTTTTTGAAAAAATCTTTGATTTTTTTTTGAGATTATTTCAAAGGATTTATTCTTTTATTCTTTTACACATCTAACACTTCTTCCGAAGGCTCTAAATCCGTATGTTGTGATGTTAGGTACAAGGTCATCTCTGTTGAAATCAATGCAAGATGAAGTGCCTCTTGCAATTGTATTTGCAGCCCAATAATATCCTCTTGTGCCAATATGAATAAAATGTCCACTATAAGCATTTCTAAGTCCAGCTGCTGGAAGTAATAATTGACCATCAGCAATGCTTAAATAATAATAACCATCTTCTGTGATTTTTACTTCAAAGCCTAAGTTTAAAATTGCTCTCCATTCTTCTGAGGTAGGCACTCTATAACCACAAGGGCAAGGATTTGTTAGCCCGTCTTCACTTTGCCATAGCTCATCGTCAGAATTTGTCATCCAATCATTAGATTTCTTTTCATCAACTATGAATTTGCCGTGTCCTGCTTCGTAATTATTAGATAAAACTAAGGTTGTATCAGAGAATCTTTTCTCATGACCATCTGTTTGACGTCCCCATTGATATAAATCACCCCAAGAATCAGTAGAATTAACATCTGAGGATAAAGCTCCAAGGTTTCTATCCAAAAATATGATTTCACCTAAGGTTGTTTTTATAGGTGGTAATTCATAATAAGAGAATTTCCCATCTTCTGTAACGATAGGCTTTGAGAATTGTGAATCATAATTTTGTGCAATCGCACAAGAAAAGCACAACAATAATGATGTAAAAAGCGTTATAAATCTATACATTTCAATCTTGTATTAAAAAAAACGTTGCAAAGTTAGCTTTTTTTTACAAAAAAATGTAATAATTGTAGAGATAAAATGTCTAAATGATAGTAAAAAAATTAAAAAAGGAGATAAAAATATGAAAAAGTTAGTAGTATTAATCGCTGCATTAACATTTGCAGGCGTAACAATGGCACAAGAGCCGGTTAAAAAAGCAGAAGTAAAGAAAGAAACAACACACAAATGTTGTGAAGACAAAAAAGCTGGAAATCTTAAAAAAACTTCTGCTGATAAAAAAGCAGATGTAAAAGCACACAAATGTGATGGTAATCACAAACACGATGCAAATCACAAATGTACAGGAAAATGTGATCATCACAAAAAAGCAGAAGTAAAGAAATAATAAAACTTTGTAAAATTAAATAGAAGTAAGCTTTTTTGCTTGCTTCTATTTTTAACTATGAGCGAAGAAGAGTTAATTTGCAGAATAATTCAAGGCGATCAATCAGCTTTTGAAGAACTATTCAATAGGTATCAATTAAAAATAATTAATCTTACCTATGCAATGCTTCATAATAGAGAAGAGGCAGAAGACCTTACGCAAGAAGTCTTTTTGGAAATCTATCGCTCTATTAATAAATTTAAAGGCAATTCTCAATTATCAACTTGGATATATAGAATAGCTGTAAACAAAACAATAAATCAAACAAAAAAAAATAAGCTAAGACGTTTTTTCTCAACGGAAGATAGTAAGGCGATAACGGTAAATTCTCCTGAACAATCTGATTGGTCAATAAAAGAAAAACAATACACTACTTACCTGCATCAAGCTATTGAAAAACTGCCAACAAAACAAAAAAAAGCATTCATTCTCTACTCATACGATCAGCTTGCACAAAAAGAAATTGCAGAAATAATGAATTGTTCTCTGCAATCAGTAGAGGTGCTTGTGCATAGAGCCAGAAAATCAATACAAAAATATATAGAAACAATAGATAAAGAACTTTTTAAGTAAAATAAAAATATGAAAATAGAACAAATAATAGAAAAGGATAAACAAAAACAAACAAATCCATTTGCTTTTACACGCTTGCAAAGTAAGTTAAAAGAGAAAACAAACTCTTCTAATAGTTTTGCTTTATTGCATAGCTTGCAAATTATAAGTTTAGTGCTTGTGTTTGTGTTTTCGTTTAATCTTTTTTTGCAAACCAAAAATCAAGAAGCTACTTTGCAAGAGACTTCTTTTGAACAATTTGCAGAGGAAAATTATTTTGATATATTAACTAACTATTATCCAACAATTCTATTTGAATAAGTTATGAATAAGAAAATATTGATAATAGAAATAGCTGTATTAGTTGTTTTAACAGGAGTGAATTTGTTTTTGTTTTATGGTAAAAAGGATAAAACTACTTGCAATCATGAGGTTTGTAATAATACTGATTGTTATTTGTCTAATACAATTTCTTTAAATGAAGAACAGAAACAGCAATATGAAAGGATAAAAAAGACATATCAACAACAAGCTATTTTGATTGCAGATAGTCTTCATGTGAGTCAAGAGTATCTTATGAGAAGTCTAATGCAAGAAAAACAAGATACTGTGAAGATAAGACAAATAGAAGAAAAAATATCAATCTATCAAGCTAAGCTTCTTCATATTTCAGTAAATCAATATAATGAAATAAAATCTATTTTGACTCCTTCGCAAATACCTGCCTTAGATAAACTATTCGCTCAAATTTTTATTTGTCGCCCAACTTGTAATCATAGACAAGAAGATGCGGGTACTCTTCCTCCGCTTCATTAATTAAATTTCTTTAATAGGAATGATGGAGTGAGGTGTAGAATTGCTCCTATTGAAAAAGAAAAGAAACCGTCTCTTTCAACTCTTTCTGAATAAGAGGGTAAGGAAATGTTACCGGTGATTTTGTTTTGTTTCCAAATTTGACAATAAAATGTAGCTTTGCAGCTTTTTTCTATGAGATAATCGTAGTCAATTCTTGCATAAAATTGATTGGCTCTGTCAAAAACTAAACCAGGCGTATTGTTTGAGAAATTACAAAAATGTTGGCTGCCAAGAAGTGAAACAAAACCTTCGCTATCAAAATAAGCTACCTTTATATTTAAGTTTTTATATTTACTACCAATATAATAAAATTGTGCAAATCCATCTTTGAAAGGCATAATATTGCCCGAAAGTTGTTTGTATTTTAAGTAATCTCCTCCTAAATAAAGATTGAAATTTTTGGAAAAGGTAATATTGCTTTTTAATCCTAAGGAAGTATTTACCCAAGAATGTACTTTTACGTCGGTTATGTTGTTTTCTCCTCCTAAGTGTTGTACCAAAGCGTTAATAGGTATAGAAATTGTAAATTTTTCTTTGTTTATAATTTTGGTTTCGCTTGAAAGTCCTAAACAAAAAGTTTCATTATGATAATCATTGTTAAAAATAAATGTTTGCCAATTAAGCCATAAATCTCCTTTAAACCAATTAGTGTTTACTTTTAATTGTAAACCCATTTCAGGATCGCCACTAAAAGTGTTTTCTATATTATATAAGGGCTCAATTAAATTATGAGAATTGCTGTATTCTATATTCCCAAAGCTAAATCTTACTTTATTGCTAATATGCCACACTGCTCTAAAAAAAGGAACTGCATGTACACCGCTTTGATATTGTTCTGCTGCCCAAGAGGGAAGATTGCTAAAAACTATATTAGGATATTTGCTTGCGCCCCAATAATGTAGAAGACTTGCGCCTCCTTCAATTAAAATTTTGTCGTTTAAAGAATAAGAAATTGTAGGAGTAAGGCGAAAACCAGGTAGAGTGTATCCTGACACTCTATTGCCTTTATATTCATTGTTTACAAAAAAATTATAATTGTAAAGATTAAAACGTAGTTCGTTAGGGGATAGTTGAGCAGTTGCAGTAAAACTCCAAATTATTATTAGAAAAAAAATAATCTGACGCATTTAATTTACTAATTAGACTCTCCTACAACTTTTTTATTTTTCTTTTTAAAAATGGAAGTGGCTCTCTTAAAGAAGTTATCCTTTTTTTTCTTGTCCGATTTTTTTACTTTCTTTTCGGATTTTTTCTTCTTTTTTTCTATTTTCTTTTTTTCTTTTTCTGCTTTCGCTTTTTCTTTGTCCGCTTTCGCTTTTTCTTGCTCAACTTTCAATTGTTCGGCTTCTTCTTTCATTGCTTCTGATTCGTACCAATCCTCAGGAGTGAAGTCGTCTTCTAAAATTACGATATTAGGTTCAGTTAAAGGTTTTTCAATCTCAATAGAATTTAAAATTGTTTTTATTAAAGCATTTGCTTCTGGGTTATCTTCGCTATAAAATTCAATAGTATAGGTGTAACCTTCATCAACTAATCCATAAATTCCACCAATAGAAGCTTCGGTTAAATGGGTATTTGTGAAAGATAATAATTTTGCTTTCTTATTATTAAATTTAACTTCTTTAACTTGGTCAATCAACATGTATTCAAAACCTTCTCTTTCGCTTCTTTTAGATGCAATAGATGTTAATCTTGTAACAGGCTCAATAACTCTTTTAGTGCAATTGATTTCTACGAATTTTATTCCATTTTCTTCTTTCGCTCTAATACCAAAATCTCCCAATTTTTTACCGGTTTTAGAAGCTATCCAACCGCTTGGAATACCAAATGTAACATTTTCTTCTGTTATTTTGTATAAATTAGGTTTTTGAGCCATAGCAACAAGACAATAACTCATAAAAAGACATAAAAAAACAATTAATTTTCTATTCATAACTCTATAAATTAGCATTTAAAGTGCAAAGATAATGAAAATATTTGTAATTTTGCCATTTGAAACAATTAAAAATACTAAAATAATGGGAAGAGCCTTTGAATATCGTAAAGCAAGAAAGCTAAAACGTTGGGGAAATATGGCGAGAACTTTTACTCGTCTTGGAAAAGAAATAGAAATGGCGGTAAAAGCAGGAGGAGCCGACCCAAGCGCTAACTCACGCCTTAGATTGTTAATACAAACTGCTAGGACTGAAAATATGCCGAAAGATAATGTGGAGAGAGCTATTAAAAGAGCTACCTCAAAAGATACGGCAGATTACAAAGAAGTGGTTTATGAAGGATATGCTGCACATGGAGTGGCAGTAGTAGTGGAAACTGCAACAGATAACCCTACAAGAACTGTGGCAAACGTGAGAGCTGCTTTTAATCGTTGCAGTGGATCGCTCGGAACAAGTGGAATGACAGATTTTCTTTTTGAAAGAAAATGTAATTTTAAAGTAGCGATGAAAGATGGGTTAGATTTAGAAGAGTTAGAACTGGAATTAATTGATTATGGAGTGGAAGAATGCTTTGCAGACGAAGGAGAAATTTTTATCTACGCTGATTTTGCATCATTTGGTCCAATACAAAAGTATTTGGAAGAAAATAATTTTGAGATAAAAACTTTTAAATTTGAACGAATACCAAATGATTTAAAAGAATTGAATGAAGAACAACAACAAGAAGTTGAAAAGCTAATTGCAAAATTAGAAGAAGATGATGATGTTGTCAATGTTTTTCATAATATGAAATAAGTTTTTTAATATTTAAAAAAAAGACAGAAAGTTTGCTTAAAAACAGACTTTCTGTCTTTTTTTATATTAAAAGTAAAAAAAACTAACAAAATGTAACAAAACGACATCTCAAATTGTCTATAATAATATAGAAACAATAAAAAAAATTGATATGAATAGAATTTTATTTTTTATTTGCAGTTTAGTGTTTGTGAATATTATTTTTGCACAAAACCAGTTCGTGATAGGTGATTTGACTTATCAAGTAAAGACAAATAATAATGTGGAAGTTATTGCTTGTGATACTTCTGCGATAGTAGTTAATATTCCTGCAAGTGTAAATTATGAGGGCGTTAATTATAATGTTACATCTATTGGAAATGACGCATTTCAATATAGATTAAACCTTATATCTATTACTATTCCAGAGGGAGTGGTAAATATTGGGGATAAGGCTTTTTATTGTTGTGGAAGTTTGAGTTCTGTGGCTCTTCCTGAGAGTCTTGTGAGTATTGGCAACAAGGCTTTTAGTCGTTGTGGTTCTTTGGATTCTATTTCAATACCCTATGGTGTTACTCGTGTTGGGGATTATGCTTTTGCAGGAACTGAATATAGTTTTTTAAATAGTAATCCACGTTTTACTTCTATTTTTATTCCTTCTACTGTGAATTATCTTGGAAAAGGTGCTTTTGCTTATTGTACTAATTTGGTCGATGTCGTTTTTGAAGAAGGTAGTCAAATAACATCGTTTGCTTCATCGGAAGGTTTGGAGATAGATGGAATGTTCGTGGGTTGTACAGCGTTAACTTCAATAAATCTTCCCCAAAATCTCCTAAATCTTGGAAATTATACTTTTTATAATTGTAAAAGTTTAACTAATATTGATATTCCTCAAGATGTGTCGTATATAGGGAAGTATGCTTTTTCTAATTGTAATGAGCTTTCTGTTGTGTATTTACCTGATAATGCTGAAATTGATTCAACGGCTTTTTATAATGTGGGAATAAAATATATTAATGGATTAACTTATTCGGCAGATTTGCAATTAACTGTTGGCGATTATTCTTTTTATCATATAGGAGGGCTTATAACTTTTTATCTGCAAAATCAATCTTATACTGCTCCACTTGAAGAGATGGCTGTTATTGATTGTGATGATAACAAAAGTGGAGAGGTAGTTGTCTTTGATAGTATAGAATATGCAGGAGTTAATTATCCTGTTACTTCAATTGCTGGAATCGCTTTTGATAATTGTTGTAGAATATCTTCTATAATAATAGGTAATAATGTAACATCTATAGATGTATTGTTCGATGATTGCACTGAATTAACTTCTCTTGTTGTGGGTAAAAAGGTCGCTTCTATTTGTTCTGACGCTTTTTCCTTTTGTGAAAATCTCAACTTTGTAAAAACATTAGCAACAACACCTCCAACATTGGGACAAAATGTTTTTTCTTATGATATTGATACTTTGATTGTCCCTTGTGGTACAATGAATAATTATATGTCTACTAATTGGAATTACTATTGGGATCCTATGTTTAATAGTATAATAATTGAAGAGACTTCAATTAATGAGATTATCACGGCTACTATTAATGAAGGTGAAATTTATACGGAAAACGGATTTAATGTAAATGAAGCAGGGACTTATACGCAAATTTTTACTGCTGAAAATGGTTGTGATAGTGTAGTTACTTTACATTTATATATTAATGTTTCTATTGAAGATGTAGAAGAAATAGTAGATGTTATTTGTTTTCCGAATCCAACAAAGGGTAATGTGTATTTTAATCAAGTGATAGAAGAAATTAAAGTGATTAATCAACAAGGTAATGAAGTTTTGCGTTTTTTTAATACTAATTCAATTAAACTTGAAACTCTTCCAGCAGGAATTTATTATTTGAAAATGATAAATAATGAAAAAAATATCACGCAAAAAATAATAATAAACTAATAAAAAACCTTAATAAATAGTCATAAAAAGCGATTTCTTTCAAGGAATTGCTTTTTTTATTGATAAATTCGTTAAAATTTTTCTTAGTGATATTCAGTTATTTACGGGAGGGTGGTAAAAAAAAGAGCATAAAAAGTTTGGTAGAAAAGAAAAAGGTAGTACTTTTGCAAT
>CALDHX010000010.1 GCA_937901525.1 uncultured Bacteroidales bacterium | reverse complement strand
TTTTAAAGTCTTAAATCTTCTTTCTTTTATTCTTGTTTACCATATCGTCTTGTGCCGTGATAGAGTTCAAATTTGCAGAACCTGCATTCAAGATTAGAATTGTAGATTGGAATCTTTTTACTTGGTTTTAAGCCAATTCTTTTCAAAGCTTCAAAGTCAGAAGAAATAACCCAAGCTTCATTTCCTTCGTGTTTCGATTTCAAGGCAGAGCCTATTCTGTCGTAAAGAGCGTAAATATCCTCTACTTCTATTCTTTCGCCATACGGAGGATTAGTAATAATTAGCGTTTTTCCTTGTGGAGGTTCTTGTTTTTCTATTTCGCAACGGAAAAGTTTAATGTCTTTATGTAGTTTTGTTAGTTTTATATTTTCGGTTGCTTGTGCTATTGCAGAAGATGAAAGGTCTGAGCCCCAAATTTCGTAATCAAAATCGCTGATTTGTTTATCTGCTTCTTCTTTTACTCGTTTCCATTCCGGCATTGAAAAGTCGCTCCATTTCTTAAAAGCGAATTTCTTTCTGTAATATTGAGCCGGAATATTATAAGCATACATACAAGCCTCAATCAAAAGAGTTCCACTTCCACACATTGGATCTAAGAAATTACAATCTTTTTTCCAACCACTAAGTTGTATCAATCCTGCTGCGGTTACTTCGTTCAGCGGAGCTTGTCCCATATTTGCCCTGTAATTTCTTTTGTGTAAAGAATCGCCTGATGAGTCTAAGGAAATTGTTACTTGATTTTCCCAAATATGTAGGTTAAGTTTTATTTCGTATTCGTCTTTTGTAACGGTAGGTCTTTGATTAAACATTTTGCGAAATCTATCGCAAATAGCATCTTTTGTTTTTTGAGAAGCATAAAGCGAGTGTGTAAATATTTCGCTATTAACAGAATTGTCAATAAATATCTTTGCATCGGGATTCATATACTTTTCCCATTTCATTCTATACACTTCGTTGTATAATTCTCTTTCATTGTTTGCTTCAAACGAAGCGATAGGTTTTAAAATGCAGAGTGCTGTTCTTAAACAATAGTTTGCTTTGTACAAAAGGGTCATATCTCCCTCAAAACTCACTGCTCGTTTAAGTATTTCTATGTTTTTTGCTCCTAAGGCTTTCAATTCTTCTGCTAAGACTTCTTCTAAACCAGCCATTGTTTTAGCTGTCATTTTAAAGTCTTTGCTATTTGTTATTGTTTTGTTCATTGAATCTTTATTTTAGATTGTTTAAGAATTTTTCTTTATTGACAACAACTCTTGTGTGTGAGGCTTGTCCTATCATATCTTCTCCTTCGTAGGCTGATATGTTGAAAAACAATTTTTTTCCATCAACTTTTATCAATTCGCTTTTGCAAACAATTTCTTTTCCTATTGCTGAGGCTTTTATGTGCTTAGTATTAATTTCTACTCCAACGCTTACGCAATCCTCAGGCAAGTGATTACGCAAAGAATTGTTTGCTGTTTTTTCCATAAGTGCTATCATAGCAGGTGTTGCAAAGACTTCTACACTTCCAGAGCCTACAACGGTTGCTACATTGTTTGCATTTACTATTTCTTTCTCTTCATTACAAAGATTCAAAGGGATATTAAGTTCCATATATCTTTATTATTTTTTTATTTCTATTTGTTCTACTAATTCTATTTGAGCTTTTTGGTAATCTTCCGGCACTCCTATGTCTATGAAATAACCATTTGTTATTATGCCTCTAAGATTTCCTTTTTCTACTTCTTTTTCCAAAAAGTCTTTTTCAAAAGAAAATTTTTCAGGCAAGTGTTTATCTTTAAATATATCTTTATTCAAAACATATACTCCTGCATTTATGAGTGCTTTTTCTTTGAATTGTTTTTCTTCAAAGGCTGTTATAACCTCATCTTTCAAAACAACGGAGCCATATCTTGAAACATTATTCATTTCTTTCAAAACAAGAAGTGAGTGATTTTTTGATGTAGGGATTTTTCTCTCTATTTCTTCAAGGTCAATCTTGATAAAAGAATCTCCATTTAAGACAAGAACACTTTGACTCTCTACCATAGTCATTGCTTTTGCTATTGCTCCACCTGTTCCCAAAGGTTCCGATTCTATACTATAAGAAATAGAAAGTCCATTGAAACTCTCGCCAAAGGTTTCTTGTATTATTTCATACATATAACCAACAGATAAAACAACTTTTTCAATTCCTTGTGATTGCAAGTATTGTAAAAGAAGCATTAAAAAAGGTTTCTCGCCAATAAGTGCCATAGGTTTTGGCACATTGCTTACAACTGATTGCAATCTTGTGCCTTTTCCTCCTGCAAGAATTATGGCTTCTTTTATGTTTTTATTTAAATTTGCCACGTTTCTAAGCCTTGGTTTGTAAATTCAAATCGTCTAACCTTTCCTCCAAAAGAATCTAAGGCTTTAATTACTTCATATCTTTTTGCTTCAGAAGCATAAAAGAAAATATATCCTCCTCCGCCTGCACCAGATATTTTACCTCCACTTGCTCCTGCTTGAAGTGCTGCATTATATACGCTTTCAAATAAATCGGTACTTATACCTCTTGCCATTTGTCTTTTATATTGCCAACCAAGGTTAAGAATATCTCCTATTTTATCTAAATCGCTTTTGAGCAATGATTCTTTCATCAACACAGCTTGGTGTTTTAGTTGTTGCATTGCTTCTATGGATTGTGTGTTATTTGCAATCACATTTTTTTGTTGTTGTTCTATTATCTTGGCAGAGTCTCTTGATGTAGCAGTATAAAACAAAATTATATTTCTTGAAAGTTCATTTAGAATTTTATCTTTGATGCGAAGAGGATTTACAATAACTTTTCCCTCTGCATAAAACTCCATAAAATTAAATCCTCCAAATGTTGCTGCATATTGGTCTTGTTTTCCTCCTGCAAGCAACATATCTTCTCTTTCTATGCTGTATGCCAAAGAAGCAATATCGTATTCTGCAAGCGGAAGTTTCAACCATTGAACGAAAGCTCCTAAAACTGCAACTACTAAAGTGGAAGAAGTTCCTAATCCACTACCTGCTGGTGCATCAACAAAGGTATGAATATCAAAAGACAACTTTCCGACATTGAAATCTCTGACAATTCTGTTGTAAACGGCTTTTAAGAGATCTATTTCTCCGTTTATTGGAAGTTGTTCTACACTATCGTATTCATATCTTTGGTTCTTATCCTCTAAAAAGAAACGTATTTTACCATCATTGTGAGGAATAATATCACAATATGCATATAAACTTATAGTGGCATTAAGAATGCAACCGCCATATATGTCAGAAAACGGAGAAACATCTGTCCCCCCTCCTGCTAAGCCTAATCTTAAAGGTGCTTTACTTCGTATTATCATTTATTTTTCAAGAGTTTTTGTGTATAATTCTTTAATGGATTCGGTCATTCTCTCCCACGAAAATTTTTTCTTTTCTTCCATTAAACTTTCTGTAAAATCTGTTTTGTTTTTGCAAAAATCTAGCAAACAATCTGCAATAGATTGTGGATTAGGTTGACAAACGTATCCGCTTTTTCCGTGCTTTACTATTTCGGCTAAGCCTCCTACGTCAGTAACTAACATAGGTTTTTCAAAATGAAAGGCAATTTGTGTAACGCCACTTTGAGTTGCTGTCTTGTATGGCAAAACTACCAAATCGCAAGCACAAAAATAATTCTTCACATCTTCGTTTGCTATAAACTTATTGTGGATAGTTATGTTTTTTAGATCTAATTCTTTGATTATTTCATCATATTTTGATTGTGGTTCATAGAATTCTCCCGCTACTGTAAGGTGTAAAGGATAGTTCTCTAAGGCTGGATTTTTTAAAGCTTTGATTAAAAAATCTAATCCTTTGTAATCTCTAACTAAACCAAAAAATAAAATATTTATTTCCTTACTTTGTAAGCCTAAGTTTTTTTGTGCAGTCTCTTTATCTATTTTTTCTCCAAAATTATCAAAGATTGGGTGAAAGCAAAGCGAGCGTAGTACTTTTTTATCAAAGATTTCTATGTCATCAAACACGCTTTTGCTCATCGCAATCCACGCATCAACACAACCAACAAAGTATTTTGTAAGCCAAGAATCAAAGAAACGTCTTTCATGTGGAATAATGTTGTCAGCAATTGCTATTATCTTTGTTTTTTTGTTGCTTTTTATGATACGAGCCATTGTGCCAAAACAAGGAGACATAAAGGGCATCCAATATTTTATAATAACAATATCGGGTTTTTCTTTCTTTATTTTTTTACCTACTTTAATCCAATTAAAAGGGTTAATGGAATTGACACAGCGTTCTATGGAAAAATCGTTTTTATTCTCACTTGTAGAAAATTGTGTTTTGCCTGGGAAAAGTATAGAAGGGTATTGAAGTGTGAATGTTTTGATTTCTACTTCCTCTCCTTCATATTTGAATTGCGACATCAATCTTTCGTTAAATGAAGCTAAACCTCCGCGATAGGGATATGCTGTTCCGATTAGTGTTATTTTCATTCCTATTATTTCTTTTTAGCTATAAAGATATGATGTTCAATATTTATGTCTTCTTTCTTTGCTATTGCAAATCTTTCTAATTCCTCCAAAGAAAGCGTTTCAACGAATTTATTTTCTTCTACTTCAAATCCTGCTTTTTCTAAAACACTTGCGTAATCTTTTCCAAACTCTCTTACGTGGTCTTTTTGTCCAAAATGTTTTTCTCTTTCTTCTGGTGAGGTAATAGTTGAATCCTCATAAGTAGTTTCTCTTTTTGGATTTATAGGACTAAGTAAAATAGCCCAACCGTTTGGTTTCAATACACGTTTTATTTCACTTAATGCCTTAGGTAAGTCGTTTACGTGTTCAAGTATATGATTTGCCATAAGAACATCAAAACTATTATCCTCCAATGGCATATTTTCAATATTCAAATGAATATCTGCCCAAGGTGATTCAAGGTCTGCTGTTTTGTAATCGAGGTTTGGCATTTTTTTAAACAAAGGAATAAAACACATTTCAGGTGCTATGTGCAAGAAAGAAAGCTTATCTTGAAATAAAGTGGTTTCTTTTTGAAAATACAACCACAATAAACGATGTCTTTCTAAGGCGAGGCAATTTGGACATAAGGCATTTTCTCTTGAAACAACATATCCGTATGGAAGAAACTTACGATAGTGTTTACCACAAACGGGACAATGTTTTTTGTTGCCCAAATAAAACAACTTTACAAAGATTTTAAATACCAAAACTAATTTTTGAAGGTATTTTCGAGGAACTTTTTGTAAAAAAAACTTTATAATCTTTTTCATTTCTTTAATTGCGTGTTTGCAAATATAAGAAGTTTTTAAAGATTTTCTGTTATTTTCTTAATGAATTTCCACTTTACGAAAAATTCTTTAGCTATTATTCTAAATAAAGTATAAACCGGTATTGCTAAAATCATACCTATTATTCCGCCAACTTCACCTGCCATAAGTATTACTAAGAATATTTCCAACGGATGTGCTTTTACACTTTTTGAATATATAAGTGGTTGAAGAATAAAATCATCTATGAGTTTTACTATCGCAAAAACACTAATAAATTTAACGATAATAGGAATTATATCAAGAGTTGGATCTGTTCCAAGGTAACTTGTAAGACAAACCATAAGACCTACAACCCCTCCTATCAAGACTCCAATATATGGAAGTATGACCATAACACCACAAATCGTAGCAATTAGAATTACATTCTTTAATCCTACTAAATAAAAGCCCAAAGAAAGAAGTGCAATCATAATTATGATTTCAGAAAATATGCCTAAGAAATATCTACTTATGAGGACACGAGAAGATGTTATGATTTTATGAATTTCATCTAAGTATAAATCAGGTGTAACTGCATTTATGAATTTATTTACTAAGTTATTGTCCTTTAAAAAGAAGAATGTAACAAAAAGAACGATGAATGTTCCCATTACAATATTACTTGTAAGGCTAATAGTTGCATCTGCAATATTTGTAAGATTTAAAGTATTTAAAGTTTCTAAGATATAAGAAGAAACAAGTGTTTCTAAATTTTTCTCAGGTGGTAATAATTGATAATTATACAAGAATTGTTCAATCTTATTTATCGGTTCTGCATAGTAATCGGCAATTTTATACACATCAAGATTTGCAAATTCCATTGCTTGACTAATAAACAATGGTATTATCAAGTAAGCAACAAAAGCAAATATAGAAACAAGACTAACCAATGTAATAACCGTTGTTATTGTTCTTGAAAAATGATATTTTCCTATATGAAATTTTTGAAGTAAATTTTGAATTGGAGTCCCCATAAAAGCAAGTATCAACGCCAAAAGTATACATACAACAAGAAAACGAAAATACCACATAAGATATATTACCAACCCTATTACAGAGAAGGAAAATATCCATTTAGCTATTTGAGGAAATTGAAATTTATCATTATTCATATCTACATTCTAATTATTCGTTGTCTTCCATCAACCATTCTGCAAAAGAAGTCTCCGTTTCATAAAGTTTTAACTTTGCCAACTTTATGCCAACCGGTAGAGATTTTACAATTCTATTGTGAAATTCTATAATAAGATTTTCACATGTAGGTTGATTTTCAAAAATTATCATTTTAGTATCGCTTTGTTTTAAAACGTTTGTAAACCTACTATTCTTGTGTAAAACAACTGCATGATCAAAATCCTGAATAATATTTTGTTCTACAAGATTCTTAATAGACTTAAAGTCCAATACCATTCCGGAACTATTATCCTGAGGATTTTTTACATACTCTCCTATTATAGTAACAAATAATCGATAAGAATGTCCATGAAGATTTCTACACAATCCTTGATATTCATCAAGAGCATGGGACATTTCAAATTTAAACTCTTTCGTTAATCTAATTTTCATACCTGCAAAAATACTATTTTTTATTTGTTTTAATAAGAAAACATTATTTTTTCGTAATTTTGCAAAATATGGATAATAATAGATTACAAAAAGTAGCCCGTTTAATACAAAAAGACATGGGCGAGATTCTGAGATATGAATCTAAGAACTTATTTAAAGGAGCTATGATAACTGTAACGCGTGTTAGAGTATCACCTGATTTGTCAATAGCCAAAGTATACATTAGTATTTTCGCACTTGGCGGAATAAAACCAGAAGAAATTTTGGAATTAGTACAAACAAACAAACCTTTTTTAAGGAATAGACTTGCTTCTATGGAAAGAAATCAATTAAGAATCATACCTGATTTAACTTTTTTCATAGATGATAGTTTAGATTATAGCGAAAATATTGACAGATTACTGAAATCTTAAAAATATTCTTTAATGCGATTCAGCTTCTTTATAGCGATGAGATATTTCTTCACAAAGAAAGAACTTAAAGTTATTAACATAATATCTTTAATCTCTCTTATCGGTGTAGGAGTTGTAACTATGGCTTTGTTAATTGTGCTCTCCGTTTTCAATGGCTTTACCTCCCTTGCATCGGATATGCTTAGTTATTCTAATCCAGACTTAATAATAGAGCCAAGCAAAGGTAAAATCATAAATATTAAAGAGATAAACACTGAAAAAATAAAATCTATTCCTAATATTCAAGATATTACACCAGTAATTAAAGAATCTGTTTTAATATCGCTTGAAAACGCTCAAAACATAGTTGATATGTATGGAGTAGAAGATAATTTTTTCAGAATTTCCAACATAGACACAACAATGTATCTTGGAAGCACATCTCTTTATTCAAAAGAAAAAGCAAATTGCATATTAGGATATTCTTTAATGTTAGACATGTCGCTTTATCAAGGTGCAGAAAAATTAAATATCCCAATACAATTTTGCATTCCGAAAAAGAATCCAACTACCGTTATTGTACCCGAAGACAATTTAAACATAAAGAAAGCTATTTTTTCAGGAAGTTTTCTTACACGAAGCGAAATAGACAACAATGTTGCAATAGTTCCCTTATCCTTTGCACAAGAATTAATGGAATTAAGCACAAATCAAGTCAGCAATATCAATGTAAAATTAAAAAACATTAAGCACTCCAATGAAACAAAAGCCAAATTAGAACAAATTCTTTCAAAAGACTATATTGTAAAGAACAAATTAGAACAAGATCCTGTTTATTACAAAGTAGTAAAAGCAGAAAAATTGGCTGTATATATAATCTTAGGATTCATTATCTTTATTGCAAGTTTCAATATTATGGGAGCATTATCCTTACTCATTATGACAAAGAAAAAAGACATAATGATACTAAGGACTATGGGGGCAACAAAAAAAAATATTCGCTCAATATTTTTCATAAATGGAGTAATGATGAGCATAGTTGGAATGATTTGTGGACTAATCTTAGGATTAATATTTTGTTTACTACAACAAAACTTTGGACTTATTAAGATGGGCTCCTCTTTCATAGTAGATAGTTTTCCAATACAAATATATTTCACAGATATTATAGCCATAACACTCATGGTTGCAACAATTTCCTGTTTATGTACAGGCATAATGTCAAGAAAAATAAAATTTAACAAATAGAAAATAAAGAAACATCATGATAGAAAACGCAAAAAAATTAGTAGTTTACAATACGCTTAGTAGAAACAAAGAAGAATTTCAAGCAATAAACGCTCCTTTTGTTGGAATGTATGTTTGTGGACCAACAGTTTATGGAGATGCACACTTAGGACACGCAAGAGCAGCATTAACATTTGACACTGTTTTTCGTTTCCTAAAATATATGGGATACAAAGTAAGATATGTTAGAAACATAACAGACGTTGGACACTTGGAAAACGATGCAGACAGTGGAGAAGACAAAATTGCAAAAAAAGCAAGATTAGAACAATTAGAACCAATGGAAGTTGCACAACACTATACTCAAAGGTATCTTGAAGCAATGGATTCAATGAACATTTTACGTCCAAGCATTCAACCAACAGCAACAGGACATATCATTGACCAAATACAAATTGTAGAAAAATTATTAGAAAATGGTTACGCCTATATAAGCAATGGCAGTGTTTATTTTGACGTTTTGAAATACAATAACGACACTCACAAATACGGAGTATTATCTAATAGAGTTATCGAAGAGATGATAGCCAACACACGTGAGCTTGACGGACAAGAAGAAAAGAGAAATCCTGCCGATTTCGCACTTTGGAAAAAAGCTTCACCAGAACACATTATGCGTTGGCCATCTCCATGGAGCGATGGTTTCCCTGGTTGGCATTTAGAGTGCACTGCGATGAGCAGAAAGTACCTTGGAGAAAAATTTGACATACATGGCGGAGGATTAGACTTACTTTTCCCTCACCACGAAAGCGAAATCGCACAATCAATATGTGCCTTTGGTTGCGAACCTGCAAAATATTGGTTACACAACAATATGATAACAATCGGAGGTCAAAAAATGGGTAAAAGTCTTGGCAACTTCATAACATTAAATGAGTTCTTTACAGGTTCTCATCCTAAATTAGACAAAGCATATAGCCCTATGACAATTCGTTTCTTTATTTTGCAAGCACACTATCGTTCAACACTTGATTTTTCTAACGAAGCCCTATCGGCAGCCGAAAAAGGAATGAAAAAACTCTTTGAAACACAAAGAAATATCAATAACTTACCAACTTCAAATACAACAAGCGTTGATTTCAATGCAATATTCACAAAATGTATTGAAGCAATGTGCGATGATTTCAACACACCGGTAGTAATTGCCAATATGTTTGAAATCTCACGTTTAGTAAACCTAATCTCTGACAAAAAAGAAACAATCACAGAACAAGACAAAACTGCATTAAAAGAAAACTTTGAAATCATTTTCAGTGAAATATTAGGAATGAAAAGCGAACAAAGCGACAATACAAGCAATATAATTGAAGGCTTGATGAGTATAATCGCTGAAATGAGAGCAGAAGCAAGAGCAAACAAAGATTGGGCAAAAAGTGATATGATAAGAGATAGATTATCAGAAGTAGGAATCACAATCAAAGACGGAAAAGACGGAGCAAAATGGGAAATAAACTAAATATATTAATAGTATTGATATTGATTTTAGGTTTTACCTCTTGCAAAAAGACTAAGACAGAAACCCAAATCACTCAACCTAACTACGCAAATGTAGAAATCCCTACTTTTAATGCAGACTCGGCATACTCTTACGTAAAAACACAATGCGATTTTGGACCAAGAACACCTATGAGTAAAGCCTCACAACTCTGTGGCGACTATTTAATCAATTTTATGAAACAATACGCCGACACAATCTATGTACAAACATTCTCTTCCAAACTTTGGGACGGAACAAATGTTGAAGGCAGAAACATTATAGCGAGTTTCAATCCACAAGCCTCAGACAGAGTAGTCTTAGCAGCACATTGGGATAGCAGACTTTGGGCAGACGAAGATCCAAACGAAGAAAACCACAAAAAAGCAATAGACGGAGCAAACGATGGTGCAAGTGGAGTTGGCGTTTTAATGGAAATTGCAAGAGTATTTCGCCAAAAAGAAAACCCACAAGGTGTAGATATTGTATTTTTTGACTTAGAAGATCAAGGCACTCCTTCATGGGCAGAAAGCGATGTAGAAGATCAAAGCGATTGGTGTTTGGGTTCACAACATTGGAGCAAGACTCCTCACTACCCTTTCTACACTGCCAATTATGGAATCTTACTTGATATGGTAGGATACAAGAATTTACGATTTACAAAAGAGGGTTTATCTATGCATTACGCAGCTTCAATTATGAATAAGGTATGGGAAATTGCCGCAGCAAAGGGATATTCTAATATATTCATAAACGAACAAACCTATCCTATAATGGACGATCATCATTGGGTGAATCTAACTGCAAGAATACCTATGATAGACATTGTACAAAACGATCCAACATGCAGTTTCTTTCCTTTTTGGCACACAATGCAAGATAACATGGACAATATCAGCAAAGAAAGTTTGAAAATAGTAGGAGATGTTTGTCTAACAACAATATTCTCAAACCAATAAACGTTTCTTTGATATGAAAAGACACATATCCATAATCTTAGGTCTATTAAGCATTAGTTTTATCTTTACCTCGTGCGAAGAAACCTACGATTATGGATATGTTAATTTTTACATTGACCCCGACAGTGCCGAATATTTTAATTTAAACTACGGCAATCGTGGTTGGGAATACTTCGAGGGAGGATATAGAGGTGTAGTTATATTCAGAAAATCGTGGGACGAATTTATATGTTTTGAACGTAGCTGTGTAGCACAAGATTGCAATGGACGTCTTTATGTAGATTCTACAAATAATGTATTATTGCATTGTCCTGAATGTGATTCCAAATACATATATTACGATGGCTCGCCGTTGGAAGGTAGCAAATCTAAGCGAATGCTTTACACCTATTGCGCCTTTTTTGATGGTAGTTATCTATGGGTAAACAATTGCAGATAAAAATATGTACGGGATAATTACATATCTAAGAAATAAATTATTCGATTGCGGAATAATTAAACAAAAATCTCACTCTGTTAAAGTAATATCAGTTGGTAACATCAGAGTTGGAGGAACAGGCAAAACTCCTTTTGTAGAATATCTAATAAAAGCCTTATCTCCTTATTTTAATTTAGCAATCCTCTCTCGTGGATATGGAAGAAAAACGAAAGGATTCATACATTTGCAACCTCATCACTCAGCCTCCGAGGTAGGAGATGAACCTTTGCTAATCTATAAACGCAACCCTAATACACTTGTAGCAGTATGCGAAGAGAGAAACAAAGGCGTAGAAAACATACTCAAAGACTCCCCTAAAACAAATCTTATAATCTTAGACGATGCCTATCAACACCGTTATATAAATAGAGATATAAACATACTACTCACAGAATACAATAGACCTTTCTTTAAAGACAGAGTCATTCCCTATGGAAGACTAAGAGAATATCGCAAAGGATACAAACGAGCCTCATATATAGTAGTTACAAAGTGTCCTCCACTAAGCGAAAAGCAAAAACAAGATTTTGTTCTTAAACTAAAACCCCTACCTTATCAAAAAATATTTTTTTCAAACATAGTCTATAAACTACCATATAATATAAAGAACAAAGAAAAACAAATAAACCTATCGGATTACAAAGTATTGCTTTTAACCGGCATAGCAAACAATCAACATATTATAGAATACCTAAACTCAATAACACAAGTAGTAGATACTATTACTTTTTCCGATCATCACAACTTTACCGAAAAAGACAAAATCCAAATAAAAAATCGTTACAATAAGTTTTCTAAATCAAATACCATACTCCTAACAACAGAAAAAGATGCTATGCGATTACAAAACTTTGAGACCGATATTTATGTTTTACCAATAGATATAGAAGTTCATCAATACGGAGAAAACAATCAATTAATAGAAAAAACAATACAAGAAGATGTTAAATAAAATCAAAGAAGCAAAAGAATATTTATTGCAATACACCTCGCAATGCGAAGTAGGAATAGTTTTAGGTAGTGGATTAAGCAATTTTGTCGATAACTTAGAGGTAGAAACTACTATCCCTTACGGAGAAATTCCTCATTTTCCTCAATCAACCGTTAAAGGCCACAAAGGAATGTTGGTTTTTGGCACAATAGGAGGCAAAAGAGTTGTTTGTATGCAAGGACGCTTTCACTATTACGAAGGATACACAATGCAAGAGGTTACTTTCCCAATCAGAGTTATGAAAGCCATAGGCATACACACACTAATAGTAACAAATGCCGCAGGAGGAGTAAATCCAGACTTTAAAGTAGGCGATATAATGCTTATAAAAGACCACATAAACCAAATGCCAAATCCACTAATAGGCAAAAACTTTGAAGAATTAGGCACACGCTTTCCTTCAATGAGTACAATTTACAACCAAGATCTAAGAGAAAAAGCAAAAATCATAGCAAAAGAAGAAAACATCTCGCTTCAAGAGGGCGTTTACCTTGCAACAACAGGGCCAAGCTTTGAAACACCAGCAGAATATAAGTTTTTTAGAACAATAGGTGCAGATGCAATCGGTATGAGTACCGTTCCGGAAGTAATAGTCGCCTCTCACAGCAATTTAAACGTTTTTGGAATGTCGGTTATCAGCAATGTATTTAATCCAAACGCCATTGCAGAATGCACACACGAAGAAGTTTTAGAAGGAGTCAACAAAGCCGGCGACAAAATGAGCCGAATAGTAAAACGACTCTTTGAATAAGAAGAATAAAACAAAGAAATAAAAAAACAAAACGCTCGCAAGTCAAATCAAAACTAAGACTTACGAGCGTTTTTCTTTATATTATAAAATCAATCCCTATTTCACACCCCAAATCTTAATGGTATCATCAGATGAACCGCTGATTATTTTTGTGCCATCGGGACTAAACGCTACGGAATTGACACTATATTTATGTTCCTTCAAGGTTTTAAGGCATTGTCCTGTGTTTGCATCCCATATCTTAATGGTTTTATCCCCTGAACCGCTGATAATTTTTGTGCCATCAGGACTAAATGCTACGGACCAGACAGGTTCTATATATCCCTCCAAGGTTTTAAGGCATTGTCCTGTGTTTGCATCCCATATCTTAATGGTTGCATCATCTGAACCGCTGATAATTTTTGTACCATCGGGACTATATGCTACGGAATAGACATATCTTGTATGTCCCTCCAAGGTTTTAAGGCATTCTCCTGTGTTTGCATCCCATATCTTAATGGTATTATCATACGAACCGCTGATAATTTTTGTGCCATCGGGACTAAATGCTACGGAAGTGACATAATTTGAATGTCCCTCTAAGGTTTTAAGGCACTCTCCTGTGTTTGCATCCCATATCTTAATGGTATTATCCCATGAACCGCTGACAATTTTTGTGCCATCGGGACTAAACGCTACGGATTTGACACCATCTGAATCTCCTTCCAAGGTTTTAAGGCATTCTCCTGTGTTTGCGTCCCATATCTTAATGGTATTATCCAATGAACCGCTGATTATTTTTGTGCCATCGGGACTATATGCTACGGAATAGACACTATATTTATGTCCCTCTAAGGAATTAAGACATCTCCCTATATTTGCGTCCCATATCTTAACGGTTTCATCCCCTGAACCGCTGATAATTTTTGTACAATCAGGACTATATGCTACGGAAATGACTTTATTTGTATGTCCCATTAAGGTTTTAAGGCATTTAAACTTACTTACATCTTGTGCATTCAATTTTTCAAAGACAACAAATAACGCAGTAAATACTGCAATCAAACTAAAAATCGTTGCTTTATTCATTTTCATCTGCTTTTTTAAAGGTTAATAAATTGCACACAAAGGTATAACAAATTTTTTTTAAGCACAAAAAAAATTAAATGAACTCTTAATTTCATAACTCAAAACTTACAGACAAAAGTCTTTATTTTGCGGAAATTTCATTTTGGGATTTTTGTGAAATTTTTTGCGAAAAATTGATGAAAATTGGGGTTAAATTTTACGGATTTAGGCTTTGGAAAAATAAATCAAAGAAAAAAAGAAAAAAAGCAAAGAAATAATTTTAAAAAATCAAGAAATATTTTAATAAAGCAAAGAATTATTTTTCTGAAATCAAGAAAAAAATCGGCTAAAATCAAGAAAAAATTAGCGTTTTCAAGGCTTAAAAAAGTTAAGTCTTTGATTTTGTGGTTTTTAGTTAAGGGCTTATATTCTTAAAATTTGCGATTAGAAATCTTAAAGTTGAAAATATCGCAAGCATTTGGGCTTAACTTGTGGTGAAAGTATTTTATTTTCTACCAAGGCTTCGTTTTTAATGTTTTTTTCTTAACTTTGCAGTATGGCAACTTTGAATAAGAAAAAGATTATCAATGATCCTGTTTATGGATTCATAAATATTCCTAATGAGGATTTGTTTGATTTGATTCAAACAAGTGAAATACAAAGGCTTAGAAGAATTAAGCAATTGGGATTAAGCAATTTGGTTTATCCGGGTGCGGAACACACAAGATTTGCTCACTCTTTGGGTGCTATGCACTTGATGTGTGAGGCGTTAGATGTGCTTCGTCAAAAGAATGTAGAGATTTCTTCTGAGGAATACACCTCTGCTCTCTCGGCAATCTTGTTTCACGATAGCGGTCATTCGCCTTTTTCTCATTGTTTGGAGCATGTGTTTTTTTCTTCTTCACATGAGGAGATTTCTTTGGAGTTTATGAAAAAGAATTCCTTGTCTTCGGTTGCAATTGATATATTTTCGGATTCTTATCCAAGAAAATTCCTTCATCAATTGGTCTCTTCGCAAGTTGATACTGACCGTTTGGATTATCTTACAAGGGATAGTTTTTTTACAGGTGTGAGTGAGGGAATCATAGGCACTGAAAGAATCCTTAAAATGTTTAATGTAGAGAACAATGAGCTTGTTATAGATCAAAAAGGCATTTATTCTATTGAGAAATTCATTATTTCAAGGCGTTTAATGTATTGGCAAGTTTATATGCACAAGACTGTTGTTGCGGCAGACAATCTTTTAACGAAAGTTCTCTTGCGTGCAAGTGATTTACAAAAGGAAGGAAGGTTATTTTTTGAGCAATTGCCACTTAGCGAACACCTTTTCTTTTTCTTAAACAATGGAGCGCAACAAAAAGAGAACAAAGAAGCATTAGATCACTTTCTTTTGCTTGACGATTCCGATGTTTGGAGTGCTGTAAAGGTGTGGTCGAAACATCAAGATAAGATTTTAAGCACCTTAGCCTCTAACCTTATTAATCGCAAACTTGGAAAAGTTATAATAAAAGACACGCCTTTCTCGGCAGAAGAAATAAAAACTATTTGTAAATACACCTCTGAGGAGGAAATTCGCTACTTTACAAATTCCGATGAGTTGCACAACAAAGCCTATAACTTTAAAGACACAAAGATTAACATACTTTTCAAAGACGGAAGCCTAAAAGAAATATGCGATGCTTCGGATCAATTAGATAGTTCTTTCCTTTCAAAAGAAATAAAGAAGTATTTTTACTATCAAATATAATTTTGTAATTTTGCCAACTTAATAAAAAAATATTTTAGAGATGAAAAACAAGTTAATTATTCTTTCTTTGGCAGCCTTATTCATTGTTTGGGGTTGCAAAAAACAAACTTCGGCTGATGCTGATGTTATAGACAAACCTAATATAGAGGTAAAAGATGGCAAACTTTCTCCTGAGGTTCTTTGGAGCTTTGGAAGAATTGGAGAAGTTTCTCTTTCGCCAGATAAAACCAAGATTCTATATACTTTAACTTATTACAGCATTGAAAAAAACAAAGGAAATGCTGAAATTTATGTAATGGACATTGACGGAAAGAATGTTAAACGTCTTACAACTACTGCTTCAAGTGAATGGAACGCTATTTGGAATCCAAAAGGCGATAAAATCGGTTTCATTTACGCAGATGAAAACGGCGTAAACATTTATGAAATGAATCCTGATGGCAGTAATAGAACACAAATCTCTAATTTCACAGAAGGTGATTTAGAAGGTTTTTCTTATTCTCCTGATGGAACAAAGGTTGTTTATGTAAGAGCTATTCCAAAGCAAGATAAATATGCTTATTTAAAAGAAGGATTAGACAAAACAACAGGTAGAGTAAACGATGACTTAGCTTATAGACATTGGGACAATTGGGTAGATGCAATTCCTCAACCTTTCGTAGCAGATTATAAAGATGGGAAAGTTTTAGAGGGCAAAAATTTACTTGAAGGCACAGAATATGAATCTCCAATGCGCCCTTGGGGAGGAATGGAACAAATAACTTGGTCTCCTGATAGCAAATCTATTGTTTATACTTGCAGAAAGAAAGTTGGAAAAGAGTATGCTTTCTCTACTAACTCTGACATTTATTTATATAATATCGAAAAACAAACTACAGAAAATCTTTCAGAAGGAATGATGGGTTATGATCAAAATCCTGTTTTCTCTCCTGATGGAAAACTTCTTGCTTGGGAAAGTATGGAAAGAGATGGTTATGAAGCTGACAAGATACGTTTAATGGTTTATAATTTTGAAACAAAGAAAGCAGAGTATTACACAAAAGATTTTGATCAAAATGTTGGAGGATTAACTTTCTCAGAAGATGGAAAATGGATTTACTTTGTTTCTGACCATTACGCAGTTGATAATATTTATAAGATAAATCTTGAAGACAAAGCTATCAAACAAATTACTTCTGGCGTACATGACTACACTTCTGTTTCGCTTGCAAAGAACGGAACTTTGATTGGAGAAAAAATGAGTATGTCTCACCCTAATGAAATTTGGAGTATTGATGAAAAAACTCAAAAAGAAACAAAACTTTCTACTGTAAACGATGAGTTAATGGCTGAGGTAAAATGGGGAAAAGTAGAAGAACGTTGGTTAAAAGCCACTGATGGAAAAGATTTACATACTTGGGTAATCTATCCTCCTGATTTTGATTCTACAAAAAAATATCCAACACTTCTTTATTGTGAAGGTGGTCCTCAATCGACTGTCTCTCAATTCTGGTCTTATCGTTGGAATTTCCAAATTATGGCTTCTCACGGATATATCGTTGTTGCTCCTAACAGAAGAGGGCTTCCTGGTTTTGGACAAGAATGGAACGAGCAAATAAGTGGTGATTATGGTGGACAATGTATGAGAGATTATCTAACAGCTATTGATGAGGTTTCAAAAGAACCATACGTTGACAAAGAACATCTTGGTGCTGTTGGAGCAAGTTTTGGAGGTTTCTCTGTTTATTGGCTTGCTGGAAATCACAATAAGAGATTTAAATGTTTTATTGCTCACAACGGTATGTTTAATTTAGAGCAACAATATCTTGAAACCGAAGAAATGTGGTTTGTAAATTGGGATTTAGGTGGAGCATATTGGGATAAAGACAATAAAACTGCTCAAAAATCATACGCAAACTCTCCTCACCTATTTGTAGATAAATGGGATACTCCTTTAATGGTAATACATTCTGAGTTTGATTTTAGAATTGTTGCCTCACAAGGTATGGCTGCTTACAATGCTGCTGTGATTAGAGATATTCCTGCACGTTATCTTTATTTCCCTGATGAGACTCACTGGGTTTTAAAACCACAAAACGGAATCCTTTGGCAAAGAAATTTCTTTGATTGGTTAGATAAATGGTTAAAAGTTAAAGAATAAAATAAATAAAAAATAAATATATGGAAGCAATAGGAAAGTTAATTGCAATTTTACCTGAGCAATCAGGACAAACTGAAAGAGGTGCTTGGAAAAGAGGTGGTTTTGTTATTGAAACAGAGGAACAATATCCAAAGAAAATAGCCTTTACATTATTTGGAGATAGAATTGATATGATTAAATCTTTCACAATGGGAAGTGTTTTAAGAGTTCAATTCTCTGCTGAATCAAGAGAATGGGAAGGACGTTGGTTTACTGATTTACGTTGTTTTAGAATTGAGCCTTTTGTTGCCCAACCTGCTTACCCACAACAGCCAATGGGCCAACCATATCCACAACAACCTGTTTATAATCAACCAATGCAGCAACCAGTTTACCAACCTCAACCTGCGCAACCTGCATATCCTCAACAACAAATTACGCAACCTACTCCTCCACCTGTATATCCAACTCCAAATAACAATGCAATGCCTATGGATAATAGCAATCCATTTGATTCACAAGCTGACGATTTACCGTTTTAGTGTAAATTAAAAATAGGAAGGAGAGAAGTAATTAGAAAATACACTTCTCTCCTTTTATTATTTCTTCTATTTTGCCTAAGGCAACCACCTCTGTGGAAAGGTTTTTAAGATTTAATGATTTAAGATTATATTTGCTTACATAGATTTTTTCAAATCCCAATTTATTTGCTTCGGCTATTCTTTGTTCTATTTTAACAACAGGACGCAATTCACCACTTAACCCAACTTCTGCTGCAAAACAATGTTTAGATGAAATAGAAATATCGGCATTTGAGGAAATAAGACTTGCTATAACAGCTAAATCTATTGCAGGATCTGAGACTTTTAATCCTCCTGCTATGTTTAAAAACACGTCTTTATTGCTTATTTTCACCCCAACCTTCTTTTCCAACACTGCAAGCAACATACTTAGTCTTCTAAGGTCGAATCCTGTTGAACTTTTTTGAGCAGATGCATAATAAGAGTTAGCAACCAAGGCCTGAGTTTCAATAAACATAGGACGAGAGCCTTCCATTGTTGCGGCAATTGCTGTTCCTGAAAGATATTGATCACTATTTGATAAAAGGATTTCAGAAGGATTGCTCACCTGTCTTAGTCCGTATGATTGCATTTCAAAAATACCTAATTCGTTTGTTGAGCCAAAACGATTCTTTATTGAACGCAGTATTCTATACCCATAATTTCTATCACCCTCAAACTGTAAAACAACATCAACTATATGTTCCAAAACCTTAGGGCCTGCAATGGAGCCGTCTTTTGTTATGTGTCCTACAATTATTATCGGAATAGAATTTTGTTTTGCATAGGTTGAAAGTACCGAAGTACACTCTCTGATTTGTGAAATGCTACCTGCCGAAGAATCTATATCGAGAGTAGTCATTGTTTGAATAGAATCAATAATTATTATTTGAGGTTCTACTTCCTTTGCCTTTTCTACAATATTTTCAACCTCGGTTTCAATAAGAACATAGCAATTTCCATTGTTTTTATTGATTCTTTCCGAACGCATTTTTATTTGTTGAGCACTTTCTTCCCCACTTACATAAAGCACTCTCTTGTCATTGCAATTCAAAGCCGTTTGAAGCAAAAGCGTACTCTTACCAATTCCAGGTTCTCCGCCCATAAGTACAACAGAACCTAAAACTAATCCTCCACCTAACACCCTGTTAAACTCTTCATTCTTCAAATCAATTCTCTGTTCATTAGTACAGACAATCTGACTCATTAATATAATAGGGCTTTTCGATTGAATATTTATTTTTTTTGTGTTTCTATGTAGAACTTCCTGCTGATAAGAATTCCAAGCTCCACACTGAGGACATCTTCCTATCCAAACAGAAGATTTTGCACCACATTCCTTACAAAAGAATGCCGTTTTCTCTTTTGCCATTCTTAACTTGGTTTTACATTAACCTTGTAACGCATATCACTTTTATGAGAAAATCTCTTTTGATCTAAAAGATAATCCTTATGATATGGTCCTATCGGCAAATCTAAGAAAGCATATCTTTGCATTTGTTGGCAAATTCCAAGATAATGATTTTCTTTTTCGTCTTCTATTAAACTTTTCTTATCTTTTTTCTTTGTTGGCATTTGAGAATCATAGTTAAAATCGGCATGACGAGAGAAAAGAACCTCATTAGTCTTTGCAGAAATCAAGTCATACTCTGCATTCATATTCACATTAGTTGTCCACCAATCTTTTTTTACGGTATAAATAGTTACATACAAGACTGCATCAACACCATATTTAGCATGCAATTTCTTAGTATCTTCTTTTTTGAAATATTGCGAAGAAAACAAAGTATCAGCCTTAAATTCATCAAGCAAAGGCAAAGCAGGCAAAACATAATATCCCTTTAAATGCAATTCTTCACAAATTGCGGAATAAAACATTTCATCTGCAAATTTTTCTTTACTTCTATTCCAAGGATAAACCACCATTATAGTCTTTGGTTTCTCCTTATATATTTCAGGATATGTAATATCTCTTTCTACCTTCTTTGGAAAAACCTTATACCATGTTCTTTGCACCCAATTAGGCTCTTTTATTTCCTCTTCTTTTTGAGGCAACTCTAATTTCTTTTCATTCATTTGAGCAACAGTTGTATCCTTTTTAGGAGTTACTTGCTGTTGCATTACCATTTTTATTACATCTTCCGTTGTAAGTTGAGGCTCTGTTTCTTCTTTTTTAAATTTTTCTAAAAGCGAACAGCTACTACTTAGAAAAGCAGTTAAGATTGCAATATATATTATTGATTTTTTCATAGTCCTAATTTCTCAATTAAAGATTGAATATAAGTTTTACTTTCAGGATAAGTCAAATACTCTTTTTCAAAATAGACTTTTGCTTCTTCTCTCTCACCTCTTTTAAACATAAGCAAAGCATAATCGGCATAAGAGCCAGGAGGCGGCACAAGATTTTCCCCTTCGGGTTGTTTTACTATGTTAGAATAAATCTTAGCCATATTCTTAAAATCCTTATCTTGAAATTTCTCCGTTTCTTTAGCATAAGTATATACAACATCTTGATAATCATAATGAGTATATAACACCTTAGAACAAGAAGTGAATGCTAATGCTGAAAATAATATTAAAAATAATTTTTTCATTTCTCTTATTTTTTTGTCAAAATTACAGTTTTTAATAATACTTGCCAAATTTTTTACTTAAAGATTTCAGTTGCTCTATCAAAAATGCCATGAATATAAGCTATAACTAAGCCATAATTACTTACCGGCACGTTATTTTCCAATGCAGGCAAAAGACGATTTCTTATTTGCAAGGCAGTAGCCACGCAACCTCCACATTGAATTATCATAGCATAGTCTGTAAGCGGAGAGCCAATATCTGAAAGCCCCGAAACAGCACTAAATTCCAATTTCTTACCAGTATATTTTGTTATCCAAGCAGGCAATTTCACTCTTCCAATATCTTCACAAGTCGGTTGATGAGTGCAACTCTCTAACATAAGGACTTTGTCTCCATCTTTCAACTTATCCAAATACGGAGTACCTTTAAGATATTGTTCAAACGCTCCTTTCATTCTTGCTAAAACAACAGAAAAACTTGTAAGCTTAATATCCTTTGGCACAATCCTATCAACCATTTCAAAAACCTTAGAATCCGTTACAACCAAATCTGGTTTTATGCCTTTTTCTTTAAGAGTCATTTCCAAATCTGTTTCCTTTACTGCAATGCAAATGCAGTCTTTATCTAAAATATCTCTAATCAATTGCACTTGCGGTAAGATTAAACGTCCAGCAGGAGCCGCACTATCAATAGGAGTAACCAAAAGAATAACATCTCCCTTTTTTACAATTCCTTGAAGAGGCGTTCTTTTTTCACCTTCCTTTGCTTTTAGAGTTTTCGACAAAAGTTCAGAAACTTTAAGCATTGATTCAGAAGAATGATTATTCAATTCAAGCGAAATTCTCTCTTTCAATTCCTCATTTACCTGACAAATATCAGCCTTATTATAAAGAATCACACAAGGAATATCATATTTCTTACATTTTTCAACAAAAGATTCTTCCAATTCATCAAACTTATTTTCACTCACAACCAAAACTGCTAAATCCATTTGCGTCAAAGCATGCAAAGAAGCCTTAATTCTCTTTTGTCCAAGCGAGGTATCATCATCTAAACCCGCAGTATCAACAACCACAACAGCACCATAGCCAAACAATTCCATATTTTTCTTAACCACATCAGTAGTTGTACCTCTTTCTTGCGAAACAATAGATATATCTTGTCCTGTTAAAGCATTTACAAGTGTACTTTTTCCTACATTTGTTCTTCCAAAAAAACCAATGTACTTTCTATTTTCTTTTGTAGTGTTTTCCATAGCAAAATTTTTTCTGCAAATATAAACAAAATATTATGACAAATTGTCAGCAAAAACTCATTGGAATAAAATTTTCCTTTGTTTTATCAAAATTTTATCAAGAAAAAACAAAAAAACAATACGATAATGAAAGGTACAATAAATGTAAAAACAGAGAATATTTTTCCTGTTATCAAAAAATTTCTCTACTCTGACCACGAAATATTTTTAAGAGAAATAGTAAGTAACGCAGTTGATGCAACTCAAAAATTAAAAACACTTGCTTCTTTGGGCGAATTTAAAGGCGAATTAGGAGAATTAACAATAGATGTAAAGATTGACAAAGACCAAAAGACCTTATCGGTAATCGATAGAGGGATTGGAATGAGCAAAGAAGAAGTTGAAAAATATATTACTCAAATTGCCTTTTCAGGAGCAGAAGAATTTGTTGAAAAATACAAAGGAAAAAGCGAATTAGAAGCAAATGGACTTATCGGACACTTTGGTTTAGGATTCTTTTCTTCATTTATGGTGAGCGATTTAGTAGAAATCAAAACAAAAACCTTTAAAGACGCTCCTGCTGTACATTGGACCTGTGATGGAAGCACAGAATACTCAATTGAAGAAACAGAAAAAACAGAAAGAGGAACAGAAATCATAATGCACATTGATGAAGAATCCTCAGAATTTCTTGAAGAACAAAGAATAGTTTCATTACTTGAAAAATATTGTAAGTTCATGCCAATCGAAATTCGCTGTGGCAAAGAAACAAATTGGGTAGATTCTGAAACAGAAAAAGATGAAAACGGAAATCCTAAAAGAGTTGAAGTAGTAGAAGACCGCATAATCAATAACACATCTCCTCTTTGGAAACAAAAACCAAGCGAATTAAAAGACGAAGACTACAATAAATTCTTCCACGAACTATATCCAATGAATTTTGATGAACCTTTGTTCCATATTCATTTGAATGTAGATTATCCTTTCAACCTTACAGGAGTTCTTTATTTCCCTAAGGTAAAGAAAAACATAGATCCACACAGAGATAAAATACAATTATACTGCAATCAGGTGTTTGTAACCGACAGTGTTGAGGGAGTAGTTCCTGAATATATGATGCTTCTTCGCGGAGTGTTGGATTCACCAGATATTCCTTTAAATGTAAGCCGTTCTTACTTGCAAGCCGATGGAAATGTAAAGAAAATATCTTCTCACATCTCTAAAAAAGTTGCAGAAAAGTTAGAACAAATGTACAAAAACGACAAAGACGAATTTATAAAGAAGTGGGACGACCTTTCAATCTTTATAAAATACGGTATGATTAGCGATGAAAAATTCTATGACCGTATGTCAAAGGTTTGTCAGTTGAAAAACACAGAATCAAACTACTTTACATTTGAAGAATACAAAGCAAAAATTGAAACACTTCAAACAGACAAAAACAAAAAGTTAGTTTACCTTTACGCAAACAACATAGACGAACAATACTCCTACATAAAAGCAGCAAAAGACAAAGGATATGATGTGCTTTTAATGGACGGAATTTTAGATAATCACTTCATACAAACCTTAGAGCATAAATTCACAGACGTTAAGTTTGCAAGAATCGACTCAGACACTATTGAAAAACTAATAGAAAAAGACGAAGTAATCCCTTCTAAACTTTCAGAAGAAGAAACTAATAAGTTAAAAACATTAGTTGAAGCAATAGTTGATAAAACTAAGTTTACAGTTCAAACAGAAAGCCTTGAACAAACTGCATATCCTTTTTCTATAACACAAAACGAGTTTATGAGAAGAATGAAGGAAATGGCAGAAATGGGAGGTGGCGGAATGGCGTCTTTCTATGGCGATATGCCTGAACATTACAACCTTGTAGTAAACGTAAACCACCCTATAATGTCGCAAATACTTGAAGAAAAAGACGCAGACAAACAAACTCAAACCCTATCTCAACTAAAAGACCTTGCACTCCTTGGTCAAGGACTATTAAAAGGCGAAGCCTTAGATAATTTCATAAGCCGTAGCGTAGAAATTATAAAATAAAAAACGAGTAAACGCTC
>CALDHX010000009.1 GCA_937901525.1 uncultured Bacteroidales bacterium | reverse complement strand
TTAGGTTTGGTAAATCCTTCCTAAGAGATATTTTGTTTTTTCTTTGTTTTATTTTTAGAAGTTAAAGAGTTTGTAACTTATGTTAAGGTTACAAAGTCTAAGAAATTCAGTAATTAGTCATCATTATAAAAAAGAAAATAGTAATTGGTGATTTTTTAAATTATTTTCCTTAATTCTTGCCAAAAATTAGGGAAGGACTTGCTTACGCACTGCGGATTTTCTATGTTTATTGTTTTGTTTTTTATGGCAAGTAAGGAAAATGCCATTGCGATTCTATGGTCTTGATAGGTTTTTATTTGTTTTGATGGGTTATTAAAATGCTTTTGTGTTTTGTCTAAGGTTAAAACATTGTTGTTTTCAATGAATTTTATTCCGAATTGTTGTAGTTGCTCTATTGCTTTGTCTAATCTTTGCGATTCTTTTAGGTTAAGGGTTTGCAATCCTTTGTATGAGAGGTGCGAAGAGGTGCAGACATCGGCTATTAGTACGGGAAGAAACAAATCGGGCGTGCTTGTGAAGTCTATTTGTTGTGGTTGTTTTTCTAAGGTAGGGCTATATTCTATTATTGCTCCTTCTTTTGTGTAAGAGGTAAGGACTGAGAAACTTTTGCGAAAGATTTTCTCTATTGCTTTGTCGCCTTGCAGGGAGTTTTCTTTTAATTGGGGTAGAAAGATTTTGTGTGTTTTCTCTATTGCTACTAAGGCGTAAAAGAATGAGGCAGAAGACCAATCGGCTTCAAAGGTTTCTTCTTCTATTTTGTAATTGCCTTGTTTTATGTCTATGATGTTTTGTTTTGTCTCTACTTCTATGCCGTGGTGTTTCATCATAGAAAGTGTCATTTCTATGTATGAAAGTGAGGTTTGATTCTCTGGGTATTTTATTTTTAAGCCTCCTTTGCAGTAAGGTGCTATCATTGCTATTGCACTTACGATTTGACTGCTTTTTATTGAGGAAAGTTTTAGTGTTTTTCCTCCTTGAAGGTCTTTTCCTTTGATTGTAAGGGGGAATATCTTTGTTTGAGAAAATGTTTCTATTTCTGCTCCTAATTCTTTTAAGGCTTCAAGTAAGGGAAGGATTGGACGGTGATTCATTCTCTCATCGGCATTTATTTGCCAATTACCTTTTGTTACAGAAAGCAATGCTATTAGAAAGCGGGTTGTTGTGCCTGCGTTTTGAGTGTTAAAGATTGTGGTTTCTTGGTTTGTTATTTGTTTTAATATGCTTTGAAGTAAGAGTGTATCGTCTGATTGCGAAAGGTGGGTGAGTGTTTTTTTGCTTTTAGATAAAAAGTGCATTATCAAAAGTCTATTGCTAATGCTTTTGGAGTATGGAATATTGATTTGTATCATCAATCTTTGTTGTTTAGTCCGTATTCTGTTATTTTGCGATAAAGTGTGCGTTCGGAAAAGCCTAATTCTTTTGCTGCTAAGCCTCGTTTTCCATTGTTTCTTTCTAAGGCTTCTATTATGGCTGTACGTTCTAAGTCTTTTAGGTTTTGAGTTGTTGGTGCATCTTCCATTGTTACAAATTCTTCTTCTTCGTTTGAGGGTAGAAGTAAGGATTTTTGTTGAATAGGTGTTGTTTCTAATAACTGCCTTACAAAGTTTTTTAGCTGTTCTAATTCATTTCTTAACTCTAATACGTCTTTGTGGTTTTGCAATACCATTCTTATGATGTCATCTCTATTCTCGGAAGTTTCTTCTCTTTGTTCGCTTAGTATAGGGAGCTTTTCTAAGATAGGAATGTATTTTTGTAGTGTCGGTAAATCAATATCGCGATTCATTTCTAAAATAGATATTCTTTCGGCTATGTTTTTTAGTTCTCTTACGTTTCCTTTCCAACGATAGTTTTTAAGGTATTCTGTTGCTTCTTGTGAAAGGTTTATTCGCGGTACTTGATATTTGTCTGCATGTTCGCGAGAGAAGTAACGAAACAATAGTGGTATGTCTTCTCTTCTTTCTCTTAGCGAGGGTACATTTATAACTACTTGGTTTAATCTATAATAAAGGTCTTCTCTAAATTTGCCTTTTTCTACTGCTTTGTAGAGATTGACATTTGTTGCTGCTACTACTCTTACATCAACCTTTATTGCTTTTGATGATCCTACGGGAATAATTTCTCCGTTCTCTAAGATTCTTAATAGTTTCGATTGTGTGGTGATTGGAAGTTCTCCTATTTCGTCTAAAAATATTGTTCCTTTATCTGCTTCTGCGAAATAGCCTTTCCTATCCTTATCTGCTCCTGTAAAAGAGCCTTTTATGTGTCCAAATAACTCACTTTCTATTGTGCCTTCTGGTATTGCGGCACAGTTTACTGCTACATAGTTGTTTTGTTTTCTTCTGCTATTTTGATGAATTATGCGTGCAAAAACGTCTTTCCCTACTCCACTTTCTCCTGTTATTACAATAGTGGAATCTGTTGGTGCAACTCTAACTGCAATGCTTACTGCTTCATTTAGTTTGTTGTCATTGCCAATTATTCTGAAATTCTTTTTTACCGCAGATATATCAATATTTTGCATAATGAGTGATTTTGAATTTGCAAAGATAAGAATTTATGACAATTTGTCAGAATTATTAAAATAAATACCTAAACGGAAGAAGGATTACTTCGCTTAGGCGTTGGAAAAATGAGCGTTTTTTCCATTCTTGATAGTCAAAAGATATGCAATGTTTTAATGTGGAATCAAAGTGTTGTCTTAATTGTGGCAACATTGTTGATTCTGTTCCTATAAGGGCTAATTCGTATTGATAACGAAAGCTTCTGTAATCGAAATTAGCTGAACTTATTGAAAATATTTGATTGTCTATCATTAGGCCTTTGGAGTGTAGATTGCTTTGTGTGTAAAAATATATTTTTACGCCTGCTTGATGTAATATTCCTAAGTAATGTCTTCGGATTATATCAACAAATTTCACATCTGAGTGTATCGGCATAACTACAATGGTGTTTACTCCTCGTTGAACGGCTTCACAGAGATGTTTTCTAAGGTTATGCCCCGGCAAAAAGTAAGGTGTTTCTATTATTATCTCGCTTTTTGCTTTTGAAATCATTCTTTCGTATTTAGTTTTTATCTTTTGTCGATAGATGTTTGGAAAATCTTGTATGAAGACCCATTCTCCTGAATGTAAGTGTCGCTTTGAACCAATGTTTTTAAAAGAATAACGCTCAAATGAACGATAACTGTCTTTGAAAGAGCGTCTAAAAATTGCTAATAGGTCTTCATCTTTTATTCTTACGTTAAGTTCTCGCCAATTTAAGCAGTAGGCTGAAATGTTTGATGAGCCTATATAGGCTATTTCTGAATCTATGATTACTAATTTTCTGTGATTACGACAGTGATTTTTTGCAAGAAATGCTTTACCAAATTTCATTTTTCGGTAAATCCTTACTTCTGCTCCATTTTTTATTAAAGGCTCAAAAAAAGTCTTATCTTTTCCTGTCCCCCATGCGTCAACAAGTAATTTTATTTCTACTCCTTCTTTTAATTTTTCAGAAAGTACTGAACGAAACTTTTCACCCATAGCGTCTTTATTGAAACGAAAAATCTCTATCCAAACACTCTGCTTTGAATTACGTATATCTTCAAGCATGCTTTCGTACAAAAGAAGGTTGTCGTCAAAAATTTTAAAATTTTCTTGCATTTATCTTTTAATTATCTCTAAATAACGTAACTTTTTATTTAAAAAGTATAGATTCTTTCCTTTATTTTTTATGCCCAGGTCCCTGAGGAAACCAACCTTTATCTACTCTTTTGCTTTGTTGTCTTAATTCTAAAATGCTCCAAAATGAGGAAAATGCTACAACTCCAAGTATTGTGGAAATGATAACGTTCTTTACCATTATGGATAAAACAACAAAAACTATTCCAGCTACTAAAAACCACCACCAACTCTTTGCTCCAAAATAATATTCTACCTTTATCACTATCGGATGAAACAATCCAATTATCAAAAATGTTGCAATTCCTATTACTAATCCTATAAAATTCATATTCTTTGTATGTATTGAATCATTATTTTTTCGTTGCAAAGGTAAAAAAATAATTAATAACTTTTTTATCAAAAATAATAGTAATTTTAAATCACTGATTTTCAATAATAAAAATATAAAAATTAAAAAAAATCAAAAAAAACATCAAAAAAAATTTTGTAAATAAAAAAAAAGACGTAATTTTGCAATCCCAATTCACAAGAAACGTAACGCTTCTTTGTAGAATTGGAGAGATGGGTGAGTGGCTGAAACCAACAGTTTGCTAAACTGTCGTACCTA
>CALDHX010000008.1 GCA_937901525.1 uncultured Bacteroidales bacterium | reverse complement strand
CCATACGAAGAACAATATACTTTCTCGCCTCAAATGGTTTGTCAGATAATAGAAGACCTTACTTTGCAAAAGGCAGATGAGAATACAGATTTTGTTCTCTGTCCTGAGAGTTGCATTCAAGAATATGCGTGGGAAGAATACTTAGAGGAAACTCCAAGTATTGAGTATTTAAGAGAAGTTTCAAATCGTTTTCCTCGTTTAGAGTTTATCGCAGGTATGTCTTCTCGTAAAAGGGTTGAGGAAAGTCAAAGAACAATTGCAACAAGAGAGCATAAGAGATATGGTTTTTTATATGAAAATTATAACACTGCAATAAAAATAGATAGAGATACGCTTTCTCCTAAAAGTCAAATAAGACATAAATCTGTGCTTACGCCTGCTGTGGAGAAGATGCCTTTGCAAAAATATCTTAGTTTTATGGAAAACTTTATTCTTGACTTAGGTGGAACGGTTGGAAGTTTGGGAACGGATAAGGAGTTTAAGGTTTTTTCTTCTGAAAACAAGCCTAAGACTGCTACTGCTATTTGTTATGAAAGTGTTGATGGAGGTTATGTTGCGGGATTGGTCAATGCAGGAGCCGAACTCTTGTTTATAATTACTAATGACGGCTGGTGGAAAAATACTCCTGGGCATCGTCAGCACGCTGCTTTTGCTTCTTTGCGTGCAATTGAGAATAGGCGTTATATTGCAAGGAGTGCAAACACAGGAATCTCCTCTTTTGTTTCTGCAAAGGGAGAAGTCTTGCAAGAAACTAAGTATTGGCAAGAAGATGTGATAAAACAAACTCTATATCCTCAAACAAAAAAGACTTTTTACACAAGGTACGGGGATTATATTTATAGAACGGCATCTTTTCTTGCTGTTTTGAGTATTTTATTAGGATTAGTAAATAATGTTTTAAAAAGAAAAAGAAATGTTTAAAAAAGTACCACACACTTATGTAATCATTTTCTCGCTTATAGTGATAGCTGCAATTGCTACTTGGTTTGTTCCTGCGGGAGAATTTCAACGTCAAGAAGTGCAAACCGAGAGTGGCAAGATTGTTAATCAGATTGTACCCGGCTCATACGAGAGAGTAGAACAAAGTCCGCAAACTTGGGAAATTATGTCTTCATTTTTTAAAGGCTTTCAAAAGGCTCCTGGAATTATTGCTTTCCTTTTGATATTGGGAGGTGCGTTTTGGATTTTGAATGAAACGAAAGCAATTGATATGGGAGTGCAAACCTTCCTTAAAAAGTCCTCTTCTTTGGAGCGTTATACGCTTTTTAGGAAAATAGGAGTGAATAATCTTATCATTGTTGTGATAATGATAATGTTCTCTTTGTTTGGTGCAATTTTTGGAATGAGTGAAGAAACGATTGCCTTTGTTGCGATATTTGTTCCCTTAGCAATTTCTATGGGATATGATTCAATTACGGGAGTTTGTCTTTGCTTTCTTGCAGCGGGACTTGGCTTTGCTGGTTGTATTTTGAATCCTTTTACGCTTGGAATTGCACAAGATATTGCTGGAATTAAGATGTTCTCTGGAATTGAATACAGATTAGTTGTTTGGTTTATAATTACTTTTGTTGGAATTGCCTTTGTGCTTTATTATGCAAACAAAGTGAAAAAGAATCCAAAGAAATCTATAATGTATGAAGAAGATGAATATTGGAGAAAGAATCAAGCTTCGGTAAATGACTTGGTTGCAATTAAGGCTTCTAAGACTTGTTGGATTGCATACTTTGCAACTCTTTTGATTCAAGTTGTTTTCTGTATTCAAACTCAAAGCATACCTCTTATAATTACTACTATTGTTTTTGCTATTGTTGCTTATTTTGGAATAAGAAAGTCAATGCAAATGTTTTCTCTTTCAATCCTTATTTTTACTATTGTTTATTTGGTAATAGGTGTAATGGTTTTTGAATGGGGATTTGAACAAATTGCTGCCTTGTTCTTTACTATGGCAATAATTACAGGAATGGCTCTTGGTAAAGGGGCAAGTGATATTGCAAAACTCTTTATTGCCGGTGCAAAAGATATGCTTTCGGCAGCCTTAGTTGTAGGTTTGGCAAGCGGAATCATCATAATATTGGAAGATGGTAAGATAATTGACACCTTCCTTTCAGGATTGGCAAATGCTATTTCGGGAAGTGGTCAAGTTGGAGCTTTGAGTATTATGTATGCTTTCCAATCTGTTTTGAATGCAATCATTACCTCAGGCACAGCAAAGGCTGCAATGCTTATGCCGATGTTTGCCGAAATTGCAAATATGACAGGAATGTCTTTGCAAGCCGCAGTAACTGCTTTTCATATTGGAGATGGATTTACTAATCTTATTACTCCAACCTCAGGAGTATTGATTGCAGTTTTAGGATTAGCTAAGATTCCTTATGCAAAGTGGGTGAAATTTTCTTGGAAATTTATCTTGGCAATGGTCGTTCTTGGTTGGTTGCTTTTGATTCCAACTGTTGTAATGGATTTGCCTAATTTTTAAATTAAAAAAGTGAAAATATGAAAAAGATTTATTTGATATTCTCTTTATTAATTATTGCTTTGTTCAGCAGTTGTGAGGCATTTGATGATACAAGTTATCAAATATATTATGATAGTTTTTCCTCTGCCGACCAAATTAAAAGAATAGAATTAAGAGAGTTTAATCAAAAGGAAGGAAATTATGACAATAAAAGAACGATTCAACTAAATATTGGTGAAAAGTCTGATATTTATGATGTGAGTTCAGATATTGAATTTGTGGAAGTAATGATAGTTAGTCAATATAGCGTAGAACAAGAAAAATATCACATAAATATTTGTTATTTGAATAAGGGAGAAGAGAATATAATAAGGTTATCTTCTCTAAAATAGTGAATATTGACTTTTTTTTCGTAATATTGCAAATTCTCAAAAACTAAAAACTAAGAACAAAATGGCATTGTTAGAAATAAAGGATTTACACGCAAGAATTAAAGATAAGGAAATTTTAAAAGGAGTAAATCTTACTATAAATAAAGGTGAAGTTCACGCAATTATGGGACCTAATGGAAATGGAAAAAGTACGTTAGCTTCTGTTATTGCAGGTAAAGATACATTTGAAGTAACAAAAGGAGAAGTCCTTTTCAATAATAAAAATCTTTTAGATTTGCCAATTGAGGCAAGAGCAGCAGAAGGAATTTTTCTTGGTTTTCAATATCCTGTGGAAATTCCAGGTGTTAGCATAACAAACTTTATGCGTACTGCAATCAATGAACAAAGAAAATATAGAGGATTAGACCCTATGTCGGCAAAAGACTTTCTTGCATTGATGGAAGAAAAGAAAAAAGTTGTTGAACTAACAAGTAAACTTGCAAATCGTTCGGTAAATGAAGGTTTTTCTGGTGGAGAAAAAAAGAAAAACGAGATTTTCCAAATGGCAATGTTAAATCCAACGCTTGCAATCTTAGATGAAACAGATTCTGGTTTGGATATAGATGCTTTAAGAATAGTTGCAAATGGAGTAAACGCTCTTCGCTCGCCAGATAATGCGACAGTTGTAATCACACACTATCAAAGATTGTTAGATTATATTGTTCCTGATTATGTTCATGTGCTTTATGAGGGCAGAATTGTTAAAACAGGAGACAAAACCCTTGCCTTAACATTGGAAGAAAAGGGTTATGATTGGATTAGAAAGGAATTAGAGCAAGGAAAATAATGGAAGAAAGTCTAAAAAACATAAATTTTAGTTGTAATATTCCGCAATTTAACACTATACGACTAATACAATTGAATGGAAAATTGTATGAAGATGTTGTTTTGGCTGAAAAATATAAGGATATTATAGAAATAGAAAGAACAGAGGAAGGAATTACTATAAATGTTAAAGAAAATGCGATAATAGACACTCCTTTGCAGATTATAAACGTTGTAGGAAATTCTCAAACTTCAAATACAACTTCATTTAGTACTGTGAAGTTAGGTCAAAATAGTAAATTGCGTCTTATTCATTGCGATGATTCTATTTCAGAACAAAGTTGTGATTTAACAAATAGCCTACAAATAGAAATAGGTAATGGAGCGAGTTTAGATTATTATAAAATGGAAAACATAAATGACTTTTCTTCTGTAAGCACTCAGGTATGCTTTGAAATGGGAAAAGAATCTAAACTTACTACTTTTGGACTTAGTCTTAATGGAAAACTTATTCGCAATAAAATAATAGTTAATTTCAATGAAGAACATTCGGTTGCCGATCTTAATGGTTTGTATTTGATGGATAAACAACAAGAAGCAGAAACTGAAATCAATGTTTATCACCACAAACCTAATTGTTCTTCTAATCAATTGTTCAAAGGAATACTTGATGATGTGGCAAAATCAAGTTTTGTAGGACATGTTTTTGTTGATTATGGAGCAAATGGCACAGTAGCTTTGCAAAATAATAAGAATATGCTACTTACCGACAAGGCAAAGGTGAATACACGTCCGTTTTTAGAAATATATAATGATGATGTAAAGTGTTCGCACGGAGCAACCGTAGGACAATTGAATCCAGAGGCACTTTTCTATCTTAGAACTCGTTGTATAAGTGAAAGAAGTGCAAGAATGTTGCTAATGTATGCCTTTTGCGAAGATGTACTCTCGAAAAGCGATATAGAAGAGTTGAAAGAAAATTTGGGAGACTTGATAAAACGTAGATTACAAGGCGAACTGACTGCTTGTGGTAATTGTGTTTTTCAATGCTCTACACCAAAGTTTAAAATTTAACTAAGTATGCGAATCGCCATTTTTGGTAAAAATTGCAAAAAGGAAGACTTGTGTTATATAGAAGACTTATTATCTCAAATAAGTCTTCGTTCTGATAAATTGATTATAGCAAAAGAATTTTTTACTTATTTACAAGACAAAATCACTTTTCCAGAAAATTCTTCAATAGTGGCTTTGGAAGAAGATAAAATATCTACTCAACAAATAGATGTTTTATTTTCTTTGGGAGGAGATGGCACTTTGTTAGACACACTCTCTGTTGTAAAAAATTCTTGCATTCCTGTTTTGGGAATAAATCTTGGACATTTGGGATTTCTTACAAGTGTCGGAAGAAGCGATATAAAGAATCTTTTAGCAGAAATAGAAAAGGGGCATTACAGATTTGAAAAACATAGCGTTTTACAAGCCTCTTGTGAGGCTTTGGTAGGGAAGCGTTTTGCTATAAATGAGGTTTGTGTGCGTTCTCTTTCTCCTGGTGAATTATTGGAAATAGATGCTTACATAGGAGAGGAGTATCTTACAACATATACCTCAGATGGATTGATAGCAACTACACCTACGGGTTCTACTGCTTATTCTATGAGTTGTGGAGGACCTATAATCTCACCTAATTCAAAGTGTTTGTGTATTACTCCAATATCTCCTCACAATCTTACTTTAAGACCGCTTATTATTCCAGATGATTCGCAAATAAAATTCGTAATAAACTCATCAAGAAAAGGTATTTCATTGCATTTTGATTCGCAAATATATCCATTGGAAACTCCAATTTCAATAGAAATATCAAAAGCTGATATGGAATTGAGGCTAATAAGAATGCAAAATCAAACATTTTTCTCAGCAATTAGAAATAAATTGATGTGGGGAACAAATCTAAGACAAAGAAAAAATAATGATGAATAAAAAAAATGTTGCAGTAATAGGCTCTACGGGTAGTATTGGCAGACAAACCTTAGATATTATTGCTCAACACCCTGATAAATTTTCGGCAGAAGTATTAACTGCAAACACGCAAGCAGATTTGCTTATAGAACAAGCATTGAAAATCAATCCTAATGTTGTGGTTATTGCCGATAAAACTCAATATGCAAAGGTTAAAGAAGCATTATCGCAAACCGATATAAAGGTCTTTGCAGGAAAAGAAAGCATTGACGATGTTGTTCAAATGGATTGTGTTGATGTTGTCCTTATGGCACTTGTCGGTTTTGCAGGATTATCGCCAACAATCAAAGCAATAGAAAAAGGAAAATTAATAGCGTTGGCAAATAAAGAAACACTTGTCGTTGCAGGAGAGTATGTTATGAGCTTGGCAAAGCAAAACAATACTGCAATTCTTCCTGTTGATTCGGAGCATTCTGCAATTTTTCAATGTTTGATAGGGGAAATAAATAATGAAATAAACAAAATATATCTTACTGCTTCGGGTGGACCGTTTAGAAACTTAAATGCAGAGGAACTTTCAAAGGTTAGCGTTGCACAAGCATTGAATCACCCAAATTGGGCAATGGGAAAGAAAGTTACAATCGACTCTGCAACTCTTATGAACAAGGGTTTTGAAATGATTGAGGCAAGATGGTTGTTTGATATAAAGCCAAGCAAGATTGAAGCAGTTATTCACCCTCAAAGTATCATACATTCAATGGTGGAATTTGAGGACGGAAGCATAAAGGCTCAATTAGGAATTGCTGATATGCGACTTCCAATTCAATATGCTTTGAGTTTTCCTGAACGTTTGCCAAATTCCTCAGAGAAATTAGATATTTATAAATATTCTACTTTGACTTTTGAAAAGCCAAACAGAGAATTATTCCCTTGTTTAGATATGGCGTATTACGCAATTGAGAAGGGAGGAAATGCTCCTGCGATTATGAATGCAGCAAATGAAGTTGCAGTAGAGGCATTTTTAAAAGAAAAAATCAAATTTATAGAGATAGGAAATATAATAGAAAAGGCATTTAATACGTTTGCTTTTGTGGAAAAACCTTCTTTGGAAGATTATTTCAAAACAGATGAGTTGGTAAAAGAACAATTAAAAAAAGAAATATTAAATAATTAAAAAAGATGAAGATATTAGCGTTAATTCTAAGTTTATCGTTATTGGTGTTTATCCATGAACTTGGTCATTATTTGTTTGCAAGATTATTCAAAACCAGAGTAGAGCAATTCTATTTGTTTTTCAACCCTGGATTTTCAATTTTAAGAGCAAAAAAATGTAATGGTAAGTGGCGTTTAAGTTGGTTTAGTAAAAAATCTCCTGAGGAGTTTGCTCAATATCCCGATAAGACAGAATGGGGAATCGGTTGGTTGCCTTTTGGTGGTTATTGCTCAATTGCAGGAATGATAGATGAAAGTAATACCTCAGCAGACTCTCTTTCAGCAGAGCCACAAGAATGGGAATATCGTTCAAAGAAAACATGGCAAAGACTTCTTATTGTTTTGGGAGGAGTATTGATGAATTTCGTTGGTGCAATTGTGATATTCTCTGCTATGCTTTTTGTTTGGGGTAAAGAAACTTTGCCTATGCAAAACGCAACACTTGGATATGACTACACAGAGGTTGCTTTGAAAAACGGATTTCAAAACGGAGATATAGTTCAAAGCATAGATGGTAAAAAAGTTGTTGATTTATCAGAAGTAGTTGAACAAGTGCTTTTAGAATCTCCAAAAGAAATAACTGTAAAGAGAGGCGATTCTTTGGTAACATTTAATCTTCCAAAAGATTTTGCAAAACAAATGTTGGTTGCTAATCCAAAACAATTTGCAACAGTTAGAGTCCCTTTTGTGATAGATAATTTTACGTTAGGTTCTCTTGCACAAAAAGCAGGAATGCAAATAGGAGATAGTATAGTTGCATTGAATGGAGTTGCAACACCTACTTTTACTGATTTTACACAAGAAATTGCTGATAAAAAAGGTCAAGAAATCACACTAACTTATTATAGAAACAATCAAAAACAAGAAGTTACTTTTGCTCTTGGTAGCGATGGAAAGATTGGAGCAGTACTAAAAAATCCTATAAACATATTTAAAACAGAGAAAATAGACTATAATATTTTTGAATCAATCCCTGCTGGAATACAAGTAGGAACAGAAACTTTGGTTAATTATGTTAAACAATTTAAATTAGTCTTTACAAAAGAAGGTGCTTCACAATTAGGAGGATTTGGTGCAATTGGTTCGATGTTTCCTGCTGAGTGGAATTGGGCAATCTTTTGGAATATGACAGCATTCCTTTCTATAATTTTAGCATTTATGAATATATTGCCTATTCCTGCCTTAGACGGAGGTCATGTTATGTTTACGCTTTGGGAAATGATAACAGGAAAGAAGCCAGGAGACAAATTTATGGAGCGAGCACAGATGATTGGAATGATTCTTTTGTTCGGATTGTTGATTTTTGCTAACGGAAATGACTTAATTAAGATTATTTCTTCAAAATTTTAGTCCCTAATAATCAAGTACTTTGAAAAAAAGTGATAAAAAAAGTAAAGAAAAAATTTGGTAGTAACAAAAAAGGTAGTATCTTTGCAATCGCTTTAAGGGAATAAAGAGAGCCTCCTTAGCTCAGCTGGTTAGAGCACATGACTGTTAATCATGGGGTCCTAGGTTCAAGTCCTAGAGGGGGCGCTCAAAGAGAGAAATCAAAAAGGTTTCTCTCTTTTTTTTGTTTCTTTCCTTTGTGTTTTAGTAAACATATAATAGGCTTAAAAAATCAAAGAAAAATTTAAAAAAAACAAAGAAAAAATTTAAAAAAGCAAAGAAAAAAAACAATTTTTCTTTGCTTTTTTTTGCAGGATTTGCAGACTACCCTGCACATACAATAATAAATATATAATTAAAAAGAAAAAGCAACCAATTTCGGTTGCTTTTTCTTTTTAATTTGTTGTCTTGATTTATTTTAAAAGCACTTCTTGAATGAATTTATCAAGTTCTTCTTCGCTTTTTGCTCCAACCATTATTTGTGGCTCGCCATCTTTTGGAACAAAAATTAGGGTTGGAATGCTGTTTATGCCGATTTCCTTTGCTAATTCTTTTTCTTTATCTACGTTTACTTTGTAGATGATTATTTTGTCAGCATATTTCTCTGCCATTTTGTCTAAAATTGGAGAAATCATCTTGCATGGTTTGCACCAATTAGCGTAAAAATCCACTATAATTGGCTTTTCTGCTAATGAAACCCATTTTTCTGGTGATTTTTTGTAATCTGCAACTTTTGTTAAAAAGTCTTCTTTTGTTATTTCAACCGGTTTGCTTTGTGAATATGCGAAAGAAATTGATAATAACGCAAATACAAAGACGAAATTTTTGATAATTTTTTGCATAAATTTTTGATGTTTTTAATTTTTTGCAAATGTACAAAAAATAAATAAAATGTAGATATTGTTAAAAAAGAGATGAAAAATATTGTATCTCTATGTTTTTTTTGTAAATTTGCCGATAATTTGAGTAATTATAAGTAATAGCTATGAAAAAGTTACATTATTTATTTATAGGATTGTTATTAGTATTTGTTGGTTTTGAACAAATTAATGCACAGCCTGTTATGACAATGACAAGTGCAACAGCTACAAGTTATAATTCAGCAGATTTTGCAGCAGATTATACTTCAACAGGTGGTTGGACAGTAGCTAAAAAGGGTTTTATTTATGGTACAAACCCTACTCCAACAAAAGCAAATGGAGCTACATTAAAACAAAAAACGGGTTCAACAGTTGCGGCGTTCACTTCAAATGTTACAGGTTTAGCTCCTAACACTACTTATTATGTTAGAACGTATGCAACAAAAACAGGGCCTGCCGATACAGTGTATTCAAGTAATATTCTTTCTTTTACTACACCTATGGCAGTAGCTCCTCAAATGACAAATCCAACGGCTTCGGATATTACTTTGTTTACAGCAACATTAAATGCTACAATAACTGAAAAAGGTGATGCAACACAGTTTACAAGTAAGGGATTTGTCTATTCAACAACTCCAAACCCAGATTGTAATACAGGAACAAAGGCTACTGTTTCGGGAACAGTGAATGCAAGTTCTATTCCTTTCCCTATGACAAAAGAATTAACAGAATTAACCTCGGGTGTAACATATTATGTTAGAGCATTTGCAATTGTAAAATATGGTTCAGCTGTTACCGACACGATTTACTCTGGCGAGATGTCTTTTACAACAAATCACGCTTGTCAATCTATTCCTACAAATGTTAATGTTTCGGAAATAGGAATTACAGAGGCGAAAATAGATTTTAATCCGGGATTAGGACAAAGCCAATGGCAAATAAAATGTGGAATAGTTGGACAACCTGATGACCAAGCAGCGATGTACGTAACAAATGACACTACATACGTTGTTACAGGTTTAGAAGGAGGTCGTTCATACTCTGTTTACGTAAGAGCGATATGTGGAAGTTTATATAGCGAATGGAGTCAAATGCGTAATTTTGTAACACTTCCACCTTTATGTGCAAATGTTAGTGGAGTGCGTACAACAGAAGTTCAACACTCTTCGGCGAAAGTTACATGGAATCCAGGAAGTATGAGTCAAGATAAATGGGAAGTCGTTTTTGCACAAAGCAATCAAACATTGCCTGAGGCAGGTGTGATAGTTTATGATAATCCTATTTTTACTCCTATTGGACTTACTCCTCAAACTGAGTATAAAATGAAGGTTAGAGCAGTGTGTTCAGATGGTGAGGTGAGCTCTTGGAGCGATGAATATGTGTTTAATACTATTCAACAAGGTATAGAAGATGCAGAAGTTATAGCTAATGTAGATATTTATCCTAATCCAACAGATGGAAAGATTGCTTTTAAATCAAGTAATTTAAAAGTGGAAAAGATAGAAATATTAAATTCCTTAGGAGAAGTAGTCTATTTCTCTGAAAAATTACCAAAGGAATATAATTTTGAAGATAAAAAAGGTATATTCTTCATTAATATATATACAGAAAAGGGAGTTCAAACAAGAAAAATAGTAGTTAAATAATAAAAAAATAAAAATCAATGTTATCAAATATATTGTTACAAATATCTCAAACTGCAACAGAAGTAGTTCAAGAAGTAGAATCAACACAAGCAGAATTAAATATTTTTGAATTGGCCACAAAAGGTGGTTGGATAATGATAGTGCTGGCTATTTTGTTGATAGTTGCTATTTATATCTTTGTTGAAAGATTCTTAGCTCTTAGAAAAGCTTTGAAAGAGGATACTAACTTTATGGATAATGTAAAGAATTGTATTCATAGTGGAGACTTAGAAGGAGCAAAGAATTTAACACGAAGTAATCCTACTCCAATAGGCAGAATGATAGATAAAGGGCTTTCAAGATTAGGCAGACCGCTTAATGATATTAATCAAGCAATAGAAAATGTTGGTAAGTTGGAAGTTGCTCAATTGGAAAGTGGAGTTTCTATGGTTGGAACAATTGCAGCATTAGGACCTTCTTTGGGATTTCTTGGTACTGTAACAGGTATGGTTAAGGCTTTCTTTGATATGAGTACAGCAGGAAATAACATAGATATTCAATTGCTTTCAGGGGGTATATATGAAGCAATGGTAACAACTGTTGGTGGTTTGATAGTTGGTATTATAGCAAACTTCCTTTATAGTATTCTTGTTGGACAGATAAATAAAGTGATTTTTATGTTAGAAGCAAGAACAATGGAATTTATGGACCTTTTGCACGAACCTGCAAAATAAAAATACTTTCTTTGTTATGATTCAAACAAGAAATAAAATAGACCCTAATTTCAATTCTTCATCAATGTCGGATTTGGTGTTTTTGTTGCTAATCTTCTTTATGCTAACATCAACCCTTATTAGTCCGAACGCAATTAAGCTATTGTTGCCACAAAGCACAAGTGGACAAACCTTAGCTAAGCAAAATGTAGTTGTTTCAATAGATTCAAGCTATAAATTCTATGTAGAAAATATAGAAACAAGTGAAGATGAATTGTCGCAAGTTATAGGGGGATTTTTAAAAGATGTAACAGACGGAACGGTTAAACTGCATTCTGATAAAACCGTACCAGTGCAATATGTAGTTACTGTAATAGATGCGGTAAATAAAGTGAATGCACAACAAGGTAAAAAACATAAAGTTATTTTAGCAACAGAGGCGACTAAATAATGAACGAAGAAAATAAAAGAAAACTCATTAGTGCGTGTATTACATTACTTCTATCATTGATGGGAGTAGGTATGTTGTTTGTTATTGCCTTACCATATCCCGATCCTCCACCTCCTGAATTAGGAGTTGAAATGAATGCAGAGGAATTGTCTGATATAGGAAATGATTTTGATAATGCTTCGGAAGGAGGGGAAGATGTGTCTAATGAAGTTGCATCTAATGATATTAAAGAAAATATTGTAAATCAAGATACAGAAGAAGCACCAATATCAAGTAAGAGAAGTGAAACTGTAACTCCTAAACAGGAAGAAAAAAAACCGGCTGAGCCAACGATTAATCAAAATGCGTTGTTTTCAAAAGGTAAAGTAAAACAAGGAAAAGGTGGAGAACAAGGTATTTCCGAAGGAAGTGGAAGCGGAGCAGGTGGAAATGGCGAAGGAAAGGGTGTATCATTTAATTTAGGTGGTAGAGGTTCAAAAGAACTTGTGCCTCCATCAGCTTCAAACAATACTCCTGGAAAGATTGTTGTAGAAATATTTGTTGATAAAGAAGGAAACGTAGTTAGAGCGAAAGCAGGTGTAAAAGGAACGACTATCTCAAATACAAATCTTTATAGAAAATGTGAACAAGCAGCGAGAAAATGTAAATTTGCTGCTGATCCAAATGCACCAGAAGAACAAAAGGGAACAATTACTTATCGTTTCTTATAACGTCTCCTTTATCTATTACGATTTTATAGCCTAATGTGTTTACTTGGGCTTTTAATTCTTCTAATCCTTCAACGGCTTCTTTGCCAACAAACGCTTTGTTATTATATAAATTATAGAGTTTTCTAACATCAGATGGAGAAAGGTTAGGCATAACTACGTTTGCACCGACTTGAAGACCTAATTCCCTACCATTTTCTGCAATAGAACCAAGAGCGGTTGTAGAAGGAATAAGAGAATAAGGAAACATTAAACGGAGAATTGCTACTAAACGAAGGGTTTTATGTAAATCTCCTTGTGTTTTGTCTTTAAAAGGAGTGTCAATATGAGGAATAAAAGGACCTATTCCAATCATATCTGGTTGTAATTCTTGTAAAAATCTTAAATCTGCAATAATATTCTCAGTTGTTTGAAAAGGAGAACCAACCATAAAGCCAGAACCGACTTGAAAACCTATTTCTTTTAAGTCAAATAGGCATTGTTTTCTTTTTTCTAACTTCATTGCTGCGGGGTGAAGCTTTTTATAATGCTCCTCTGTTGCTGTTTCGTGTCTTAATAAATAACGATCAGCACCTGCATTGAAGTATGATTGATAAGTTTCTTTGCTTTTCTCTCCCAAAGATAATGTTATAGCACAATCGGGATAGGATTTTTTTATTTTAGATATAATTTCACAAATATCTTTATCGGAATAGTGTAAATCTTCTCCTCCTTGCATTACGAAAGTTCTAAATCCCAAAGAATATCCGTAATGAGCACATTCTAAAATTTCGCTTTCGCTTAATCTATATCTTTCAACATTAAGATTGCTACATCTTATTCCACAGTACAAACAATTATTTTTACAATAATTGCTAACTTCTATTAATCCACGTATATAGATGTCTGTACCGTATATTTGTTTTCTTTTTTTATCAGCTTGTTTAAATAGATACTCTTCTTGAATAGAGTTATCTTCACATTCAATTAAAGATTTTAATTGATTATTTTCTAAGTTTTGTTTTTCAAAAAGAGTATCTATCAAATCAAACATAATGGTTATTTTTTATCAATTGTCATTTTGTAGAATGAACGATAAACAAAATAGCAAGCTAAAACGAAGAATGCTATACCTACATAAGGCGCAATATTCTTAAACGATTCGCTTATTGCTATTTCCATTGCCAAAAGACCAAATAAAGTTGTAAACTTAATAATAGGGTTAAGGGCAACAGAAGATGTGTCTTTGAAAGGATCTCCTACTGTATCTCCAACAACGGAAGCATCGTGTAAAGGAGTGCCTTTTTCTTTCATATCTACTTCTACTATTTTTTTTGCATTATCCCAACTTCCTCCTGCATTAGCCATAAATACTGCTTGGAATAATCCAAATAATGCAATAGAAAGTAAATAACTAACAAACAAAGAAACTGCATTGTTTCCACCGATTGAAGCAGGTGAAGAAAGACATGCAATTCCTAAAGCAAAACAGAAGATAGCTATAAAGATATTATACATACCTCTTTGAGCATAAAGAGTACAGATTTTAACAACTTCAACAGAAGATTCTTCATCTGCTTTTTTAGGAGCATTAACATCAAGCTTTATATTACGTTTAATGTATTCCACAGCACGATAAGCACCTGTTGTAACGGCTTGTGTACTTGCGCCGGTAAACCAATAAATCACTGCACCACCAAGAATGAAACCTAAAATAGTGTAAGGGTTCAATAAGTTAAGCAAAGTGCCAGGGTCAACGCCAAGAGATTTTTGTATAACAAGAATTAAAGAGAAAATCATTGTAGTTGCACCCACAACAGCAGTTCCAATCAAAACAGGCTTAGCGGTTGCTTTGAAAGTGTTGCCAGCTCCGTCATTTGCTTCAAGATAATATTTTGATTTTTCCCAATCTGGTTTAAATCCAAAGTCTTTTTCAATTTCTTTATCAATGTTTTCTTGTTCTTCAATCAAAGATAATTCATAAACAGATTGAGCATTATCGGTTACAGGTCCGTAACTATCAACTGCAATTGTAACAGGACCCATACCAAGCATACCAAAAGCTACAAGACCAAAAGCAAAAATAGAAGGATATACCATTCCGATCTCGCCTAAATTAGGAGAGCAGATATAAGCTATAAACATTAATAATACAAATATTAGACCAGTCCAGAAACCAGAGAAGTTACCAGAAACAAATCCTGATAAAATATTCAAAGATGCACCTCCTTGTTCAGAAGCCTTTACAACTTCTTTTACGTGAGTAGATTTAGGAGAAGTAAATATCTTTGTGATTTCTGGAATTAAAGCAGCACCAAGAGTTCCGCAAGAAATAATAGTAGAAAGTATCCACCATAGATTTCCACTTGTTCCAAGACTTCCAATAAGAAGGTAAGAAGTAACAAAAGTTCCTATAATAGAAAGAATAGAACTAATCCATACTAAATTAGTCAAAGGAGCCTCAAAATCCAAATCATCTTTTTTCCCATAAAGAACTTGACTTAAACCTTTGTTTATGTAGTATGCGATGATAGATGTTACAACACCAAGTATTCTCATTGTAAATATCCAAACCAAAAGGTCTTTTTGAATATCAACATCGCCAATTGCTAAAAGAATAAAAGAAACCAAAGCAACACCTGTTACACCGTATGTTTCAAAACCATCTGCTGTTGGTCCAACTGAGTCTCCTGCATTATCACCTGTACAGTCTGCAATCACGCCAGGGTTTCTTGGATCGTCTTCTCCAATTTTGAAAACAACTTTCATTAAATCTGATGCAATATCTGCAATTTTTGTAAAGATACCACCTGCAATTCTTAACGCCGAAGCACCTAAACTTTCTCCAATAGCAAAACCTATAAAACAAGCTCCTGCAAGATTAGCAGGCATTAATAATAATATGATAAGCATAAGAAGAAGTTCTACGCAAATTAAAACAACTCCAATACTCATACCTGCACTTAAAGGAATATTTAAAAGATTCAAAGGATTACGTTTTAAAGAGGCAAATGCCATTCTTGAATTTGCAAAAGTATTTATACGTATTCCGTATTTTGCAACAATGTATGAACCTAAAATACCTAACACTGTCCAAAGAAGTATTAGAAGTACAGCTCCAATACCAAAACTTTCTCCGTTTTCTCCCTTTGCAAGAAAACCAAAGTAAAGACTAACAGCTAAACCTACAAAAACAAATAAGATAGTTAAAAACTTGGCTTGTTGTTTTAGGTAAGTTGAGCAAGTTTTGTAAATAACGTGAGCAATATCCAGCATGCTTTTATGAGCTGGAAGCTTCTTGATTTTTAGGAATTGATAAATTCCAAAAAGGATTCCCAATAAGGAAATAAAAAAGCCCCAATGTAATATTCCAAACTCGTGAATTTCCAATGGGACTTTTAAATCTGCCTCACTTGCCTGCAAGAGTGTAGGCAGAAAGGCGACTAAACTTAATGCAATTAGTTTTTTCATGATTTATATGTTATATTAATTTTGTATCTTTTAGGGAGAGCAAAGTTACAAATAAATATTAAAATTTAAAGACTTTAAAACATTTTTTTTGAATATACGTTTAATAAGAGAGAAAAATGAGAAAAGATATGGCTGTATTAGTGGAATTAGTTTCAATAACATCTTCTGCAATTGATGAATATTACGATGTATTATTAATAGAAAAGAACGGTAAAAGAGCATTGTCAATTCCTGTCGGTAAATACGAGGGAGAAAATCTTGCTTTAAGCATTGACAAGGCCAAATTACCAAGACCGCTTACCTTTGATTTGTTTTGTGAAATTCTCTCTAAAACAGAAGCAAAAATAGAATATATTTCAGTAAACAAATTCTATGATGGAACTTTTTTTGCTAATGTTTGTTCTAAAATAAACAATGAACAAATTATCTTTGATTCGCGATGCTCCGATGCGTTTAATCTTGCAGTGAAATTATCACTTCCAATCTTTGTGGAAGAAAAAGTATTTGAAGATGCAGGTTTTGAAATCCTTTCGCCAGATGCTGTTAGCAAACAAACTTGCAACGAAGAAGATTGGACAATAGAAGAATTAGAAATTATTTTGCAAGAAGCAGAAAAAGAAGGCAATGAAGAAATAATAAATCTGTTAAGAGAAAAAATCAACGACTTGCAAAATAAAAATTAAAATTACTTTTTCTCAGGGTGTCGTCCACCACAACGAAAACGCTCTGCCCAATATTCTTCTGAAAATCGTCCAATTGTAACACCTTTTGAAGTAGAGGTGTGAATGAATTTATCTTTATCTAAAAATATTCCTACGTGATTGATAGTTCCGCCTTTCTTATTATTGAAGAAAACGAGATCTCCTTCTTCTAAAGCATTTTTATCTTTAATTGTTTTGCAAACCTTTGCCATATCTTGACTTCTTCTTGGTAAAGAAATGCCATAAATTTCTTGATAAACATTGCAAACAAATCCCGAACAATCAACTCCTTGTTTTGTTGTGCCACCCATGCGGTGCGGAGTGCCTAACCAATCTAAACAATAGGCTCTTAAATCACTTACTTTATGTTTTCCCTTTGGTTTTTCTTTAACAGGTTTTTTTGTTTCAATAACTACATCTTGTTTGCTTACTTTGCAAGAAGTAAAACCTGCAATTATCAATATCAAAATTAATATCTTTTTCATTTCTATTGTGCTTTAAGTTCTTTAATACAATCCTTTAAACTATCTTCCCAATGAGGTATTGTAATGTTTAATAATTTTTCCGATTCACTTTTGTCAAAAACGCTAAATTTTGGACGAGTTGCAAGAGTAGGGTATTGACTTGTTAGAATAGGGTTTATTCTTATTGTTTTCTCTGTCCATAATTCTATTGCTTTTCTTGCAAAATCATACCACGAACAAACACCATGATTGCTGTAATGAAGAATTCTTTTAGAATTTATATGCTCTATTGCTCTAACTGCAAAATCAGCTAAATCTCTTGCGTATGTAGGACTTCCAACTTGGTCATATATTACGTTTAATTCCTCTTTTGTTTGAGAAAGATTAATCATTGTTTTTACAAAGTTTGACTTAAACTCACTATAAAGCCAACTTGTTCTAATTACAAATGTTAAGGGATTATTCTCTAAACAGTTTTCTTCTCCTTTTAACTTTGTTTTGCCATAAACAGATAAAGGATTAGTAGTCTCTTGTGTAGAATGAGGTTTGCAATCCTTTCCCTCAAAAACATAATCTGTTGAAATATACACAAGTCTTGTGTTATATTCTGCACAAAGTTTTGCAATGCTTAGCGATGCCTTAGAATTGATTTCTTCTGCTAAGGTTGCTTCTTGTTCAGCCTTATCAACTGCTGTGTAAGCTGCAAAATGCAAAACACAATATAGACTATTGCTTTCAAAAAAAGCCTTTAACTCTACTTGGTTACAAATATCCAAGTTGTCTTTGTCGGTATAGATGAAATTATATTGAGGAAAATTTCCTGCAATCTTTTTTAGCGACAAGCCAAGTTGTCCTTCTGCTCCTGTAACTAATACGTTTTTCATTCCTTATAATTTAACAGCACAAAAATACTAAGAAAAAAGAAAATAAATCAAAGAAAAAAGAAAATAAATCAAAGAAAAAATTTTCAAAATCAAAGAAAAAAAATAATTATTGTATCTTTGTATCCTTAAAAGTAAAGATAGACTTATGCAAAATGCAGATAACATGAAAAAATGGATAAGAATACTATTGTGTTTCTTTATTTGTTTGCAGATGTTTCCACCAATATTGGTTTTAGACATTACTTCCTTGCGACATTTCTTAATTGCATTATTTGATATTGTTGCAATAGGAGTTGTAATCTATTACAGCTTTTGGCAAAAAAAAGATATTTTACCATCAACAATCTTTACAAAAAATCCTCTTATTCCAATATGGCTATTACTCATCATATACATGGGAGTTTCCATTAGTTGGGCAATCAATCCCATAGAAGGCTTTGCAGTTTGGAATCGTTGGATACTAATTTTCTTAGCAATGATTATTTCTATTGGCTTTATGCTAAAAGATAATCATGCGATGAAAAATCTAATCATTTGCACCCTTGTCATAGCTACAATAAATGTACTTTCTTGTATTATATGTTACTATGTTTTTGATGTTCACATTTCTCAACGTAATAATCTAAAACTAAATGGATTTTATGGAAATAAAAATATCTTTGCAGTAGCACTATTATTTAAACTGCCATTTTTGTATTACGCCTTTTTACGTTTTAAGAAATTTATTCGTTATTACTCTTTGTTTCTAATCTTTGCAATAAGCTTTTGTTTAGTAATACTTTCCACACGTTCAAGTTTCATAGGCTTGTTTTTACAATTAGCCCTTTTAGCTTTCTATGGAATTTTCTACAAAATAAAAAGCCGAAAACTAAGCATTATTTTTAAACATTCAAGACTTTATTTATTAATTTGTCTTGTTGGAATTGCAGGATTTATTTTAGGAGACGCCTTTCTTAAATATAATTTTAACCATTATTCAAAAATCAAAACAAACAACTATTCCATAGAAGCAAGAGTAAGCTCTATTGCAGAGGGAAATAGTAAAGGTAGGCTTTTAATATGGGAAAATACTAGCCAAATCATAAAACAATCCCCTTTAATAGGATATGGAGTAGGCAATCATAAGTTAGCAATAATGAAAGTAGAGTGTGCAAAGAAGCATGACTATGTTGTGTCGGATCATGCACACAATGATTTTTTGGAAATGTTCTCTGAACTTGGGATTTTTGGACTTTTACTCTATGTTTCCACCTATATAACATTTGTAGTTATTGCTTTAAAGCAAATGTTTTGCTATTCCCACCTGCAACATCGTCTTTTAGCCGTAGTAGCTCTAAGCCTTATTCTTACCTATGCAAATGATGCTTTGTTTAACTTCCCATTAGAAAGAGCCGATTGTCAAATTTATTTAGTCCTTGCAGTAGCAATTTTAATATCAAACTACATTCGCAATAGCAAAACGAATCAAAAACCAATGCCAAAAAGCGTTTTAATACTAATAAGCCTTGTTTTGATAATCTGTTTCAGTATAGAGACAATGCACTGTCAATCTTCTATTTTGCAAAAGAAAAGAATACTTCAACACAACGGCGATACCTCAATAAGATATACGCCAGAGGATTGGTTAAACAAGATGCCGTTTTTGCCAAACATTGACGAAAGTACAAAACCTATTGCAGTAAACACAGCAGAACGCTTTGCAACAGCAGGAAACTATCGTAAAGCAATAGACATTCTATTAAAAGACAATTCCAATCCATATTATAGCCTAAGGGAATACCGATTAGCAAACTATTACAATAAGATAGAAAACAAAAGTGATAGTGCTGCATATTGGGCTCAAAGATGTATAGAGATGAAACCCTTGTGCTATTCACCTGTACGCGTACTTGTAAACATTGCAGGAAAGAAAGGCGATAGCCAAACACAATTAGATTTAATTAATTCTTACTTAGAAAAATATCAATTAGAACCTATGGCATGGGAGGATAAGATAAATGTCTTATTAAGATTGAAAAAGGAGCAAGAAGCCATAGAAACCCTTAAAAAGGCAAGAGAATATATGCCAAGAAATAGCAAAATGAGGAAATTAGAAGAAAAACTAATAAAATAGTATAGATTTTTTCTTGTTGAAAATCAATAGTTTATTTTTTTACCAACAAGTTTTTAAACAAAAAAACATTATGATTAAAATTTAAATTGTAATTTTGCAGGGTTAAAACAAAAGAATTATCAATAATTTTAAAAAAAACAAACAGAGATGAAAAAAGTATTTTTAGCATTAGCAGTAGCAGGTTTCTTCGCTGCATGTGGTGGAGCAACTGAAACAGCAACTGAAACAGCAACTGAAACTCCAGCAGTAGAAACTGAAGCAGTAGCTGAAACAGCAACTGAAACAGCAGCTGAAACAGTAGTAGCTGAATAATTAACTCCTCTCCTTTGAGAGAGTTTAGCAAAGAAAAAGAAAGCAGTCCCAAGTGTTAGAGACTGCTCTTTTTTTTTCTATTTTCTTAAAGCTTTCTTTATGTCCAAGAAAAAGGCAACGGCTAAGAAAATCGCTACGCAAATGGTGTTGATTGAAAGTCTTAGTGCTGTGTTGTCAAGGTTTTGGAAAACATTCATCACAAAATACAACCCTAAGGCAAGGATTACATAAAGCAAGAAACGTTTTATAGGGTATTTTACGGGATAGAATTTTTGTCCTATTGCCCAACAAATTATCATTATCGAGGCATAGCAAATCAAAGTTGTGTATGCTGCACCTAAATAGCCAAAACGTGGCACTAAAATAAAGTTTAAAACTAAGGTTATTGCAGCTCCAATGCCCGAGATGTAGGCTCCGTAAATTGTTTTGTCGCTTACCTTATACCAAATTGAGAGATTGTAATAAATTCCCAAGCAGAAATTTGCTAAAAGAAGAATTGGCACAACGTTTAAGCCGACTCTATATTCCTCACTAACGAAATATTGAAACAAATCCATATAAGCAATTACTCCAAGAAAGATTGTGAGAAGGAAGATAGTGAAAACAATCATTACAGAGGAGTAGGTTTGTTTTGCATCTTGCGATTTCATCTTTGAAAAGAAGAAAGGCTCGGCTGCAAACTTAAATGCTTGAATGAAAAGACTCATTACGATAGAAATTTTGTAGCAAGCACCATATATTCCTATTTGTTGCATTGCGTAGGTGTTGCAATCGGCAGTATTTTCGGGGCAAGTTAAAAGTTTTTTCAAAGCAATACGGTCAAAAGTCTCGTTTACCATTCCTGCAAGTCCACCAATCATAACGGGAAGACCATAAATCAACATTTGTTTCAAAAGAGAAAAACTGATTTTAAAACGAAACTTAGAATATTCTGGTAGAAGCATCACAACAGATATTGCACTTGCCAAGAAATTTGAAATAAAAATGCACTCAACAAGGTTATCTGGTTTTAGAATGAAAAAGAAAAATAGATTGAATCCTATGTTTGAAAAAATATCAATGCTTTTAATCAAGGCAAAACGTGCTGCTTTGTTTTCTTGACGTAGTTTTGCGTAAGGAATTGCACGAAAAGCATCAAGTGCAACAATGATTAAAAACCATTTAATATAGTTTTGATTGTTTTCATATTGCATTGCACTGCTTATGCTCTCGATATTGAAAAAGGTAAGCAAGACAAAAAGCGAGGTTGTGCAGAAAAGCGAAAATAAAGACGTGTTAAAAACTACGGATTTGTCATCGTGTTTTTGACAAAAGCGAAAATATGCCGTTTCCATGCCGTATGTGAGAATTATCATAAGGAAAGAAATATAGGCATAAAGCTCTGAAACTACTCCGTATTTGTCTGCCGTAAGGGAATAGGTGTAAAC
>CALDHX010000007.1 GCA_937901525.1 uncultured Bacteroidales bacterium | reverse complement strand
GAGGAAGTGTAGCGATTGAAAGGAATAATTGTTCTACTGCAACGCTTACTGCAACAGCAAACATTTGTTATCAATTCGTAAGTTGGAATGACGGAAATACAGAAAACCCAAGAATAGTTACCCTTTCAAGCGATACTTCTTTTACTGCAATTTTTGACTCTATTTTATTTGATACTATTATCAATGCAACAATAAATGCAGGAGAAACATACACTGAATTTGGATTTGACGTAAACGAAGAGGGTACTTATACGCGAATTTTAATAACAGAAGATGGTTGCGATAGTATTGTTACGCTTTCTTTAAATATTATTCCTGTTTTCAATACAGAACTTTCGGCAACAATTTGTCAAGGACAAACTTACACAGAAAACGGATTTAACGTAAGCGAAGCAGGTGTTTATACGCAAATTTTAACTGCTTCAAATGGGTTTGATAGTATTGTTACGCTTTCTTTAAACGTTCTTCCAACTTTCAATACAGAACTTTCTGCAACAATTTGTCAAGGTCAAGTTTACAATGAAAATGGATTTAACGTGAGCGAAGCAGGTGTTTACACTCAAACATTAACTTCTGCAAACGGTTGCGATAGTATTGTTACGCTTACTTTAAACGTTAATCCAACTTTCAATACAGAACTTTCTGCAACAATTTGTCAAGGACAAGTTTACACAGAAAATGGATTTAACGTAAGCGAAGCAGGTGTTTACACTCAAACATTAACTTCTGTAAACGGTTGCGATAGTATTGTTACGCTTACTCTAAATGTTAATCCAACTTTTGATACTACTATCAATGCAACAATAAACGCAGGAGAAACATACGCTGAGTTTGGTTTCAACGAAAGTGAAGCTGGTACTTACGTTCAAAATCTTCAATCCGAAGCAGGTTGCGATAGTACTATTACTCTTGTGCTTTCGGTTAATAGTTCTTTGATAGATATTGAAGAAACTGAACTTTCATTCTATCCTAATCCTACTGACAGCAAGATTACTTTCAGTCAAAAGATAGAAAAGGTAGAAGTAATTGATTTAACAGGAAAAACAATCTTTACTTTCTCTAATGCAAAGACAATAAACATTGAATCCTTGCCAAGTGGTGCTTATTATTTGAGATTAACAAATGAGGAAAAGACCACGATGCAGAAAGTGATTAAGCAATAAAGTGTTTAAACAATAAAAAAGCGTTTCGGAGTTTTGAAACGCTTTTTTATTGTTTTTTCTTTTGTTTATTTGTTGTTATTTATATTTTTTGTAATTTTGCAAAGCAATGCCCGGGTGGTGGAATTGGTAGACACGCCACTTTGAGGGGGTGGTGTCAGTTTTGACGTGCAAGTTCAAGTCTTGTCCCGGGCACATTTATCTTTTTTTTATAAGTTTTTATGTTTTTCCCTATTTACGATAATGGTTTTGATGATAAGGTTGTTGATTCTATTGTTAAGATTTTAGAGTCTGATGGCGTTGTTATTATTCCTACTGATACTTTTTATGCCTTTGCTTGCGATGTTAATTCGGTAAAGGCGGCTCGAAGGTTGGCTGATTTGAAAGGTAAGAAGCTTGAAAAGTCCGATTTCTCTATTATTTGTAATAATATTAGTATGGTTTCTTCTTTTACGAAGCCTATTTCTAATGATTTGTTTAAGCTTTTGAAGTCTAATACTCCTGGTGCTTTTACTTTTGTTTTTCAGGCGAGTGGTTTGGTGCCTAAGATTTTTCAAAATAAAAAGAAGTCTATTGGTATAAGGATTCCTGATTGTGATTTTGCTTTGGAGCTGGTCAATCGTTTGGAAAGGCCTTTGCTTGTTAGCTCTATTCCTTCTGTGGATAGGGATTTTGAAGAATATACTAATGAGGAATTGGTGTGGGAAGAATGGGAAGGTAAGGTTGAGGCTATGGTTGGTGGTGGTTGTTTGAGTTTTATGCCTTCTACTGTGGTTGATTGTGTGAGTGGTGAGGCTGAAATCACAAGAGAGGGGTGTGGTGAGTTAGGTTTATGAGGTCTTTTCTTTGTTTTATTGTTTTCGTTTTGTTTTCTGTTGTTTCTTTTGCTCAGAATAGGTTTTATGCTGATGATATTGTGCAGGCGAAAATTGATTCGGCTCGCTATATGTCGGCTATTTCTTATATTGAGGGTATTGAAAAGGTGGATATTGATACGGCTTGGAGTCTTTTTCCTAAGAAGGCTTTTTGTTATTATAAGATTGGTAAGCATAAAGAGGCAAAGCTTTGTCTGGAAATTGCAGAAAGGGAGGATTATTCTTCGCAATTGAGCGAGATTTTAACTGTTTTTTATATGATTGATTCGCCTAAGAATATGGAAGATGCTATGGAAAGGCTTGTTGAGTTGTATGATGAGGGGGAAAAGAAGTTTTTTTATAGGATTGCTATTCTTGGTAAGAGGGATTTGAAGAAAATTGCTAATTTTATTGATGGTTATGTTGCTTTTCTTGATGAAGATGAGGATAAGACTTTGTATAATTTGATGGCGGCTTATTTTTATTTTCAGGCTAAGGAGTATATTAATGCTTATAATAAGTTTGCTGCTTTTATTGACAAGGAGCCTACTGCTTGGTCTTCGTATGTTATGGGGTTGATTAAGTGTGAGCAAAGTGAGTATTTGTCTGCTGTTTCTTATTTTTATCAAGCAGAAGATTTGGGCGAGAAATCGGGTGATTTATATATGAATAGGGCTAAGGCTAAGGGTTATGAAAGAGATTTTTTTGGCGCTATTGAGGATTTAAACCTTGCTTTGGAAAAAAATGCTAAGGCTGAGTATTATTTTCTTCGTGGGGTTTGTTTTAATGAGGTGCTTGAATATAAGTATGCCTTAGATGATTTGAATATTGCTATTGATATGTGTGATACTGTTGCGGATTATTTTAATTATAGGGGTATTGTTTTTACTAATTTGGGCAAACATGCTGATGCTCTTTTTGAGTTTCAAACTGCTATTAAGATGAATCCTAATGCAGAGTTTATTAATAATAATATTGGTTTGGCTTATGAGCATAATGGTCTTGTGGATAAGGCTATTGAGCATTATTTGATTTCTATTAAGAAAGAGCCTTATCATAGTGATTCTTTTTATAATCTTGGACGTTTAAATTATGAGAGAAGAAATTATAAAAAGGCTATTAAATATTTAAAGGAAGCTTATTTGCTTAATGCTAATTTCGGTGATATTACTCATTATTTGGGATTGTGTTATCTTAAACTTGAAGATAAAGAAAAAGCCTGCTACTATTTTCAAATTTCAATAGATGCAGGCTGTAAGGCGGCTATTAATTCTCAAACAGAATATTGCTCAGAAGAGGCTGTTGAGAGAGAAGATGAATAGTTTTCTTAGTGTTTGTGATTGTGGTCGTGATTGTGATCGTGTCCGCAACCTTCTGAGTGTTGATGATCGTGATTGTGGTCATGTCCGTGGTGATGTCCGCAACCTGATTCTAATCCTCTTGCTGTGTTTTTGCAACAATTTGGTAGTTTTGCTACTGCTCTTTCGTTAGCTTTGCAGTTTGGTGTTTCAAATCCTGCTTTTGCTAATGCTTTTTCTATTTTCAATTGATTAGTTTTCTTTGTTTTGAATGTAACTAATACTGATTTTGTAATAGGATTTAATTGAAAACTCTCTACTCCTTTTTCGTATGCTAAGGTTTTTTCAATTAAAGCATCTGATTCTGAACAACAATACTTTGGTAAAGATATTTGTACTGTTTGTTCTTCTGCTACTGCTTGCTCTTGTGCGTTTGCTGTTGCGAAAGCAAAAATTGCCATCATGGCTACTAAAAAAAACTTCTTCATTTTTTTAATTTATTTTTTTATTATTGAATATTCCAACGAAGTCCTGCGTAAATCAATCGTCCCATTACAGGTGCGTAAACTACTGATGCGTCAAATTGTTTTGAGAACATTTCATCTACTCCTATTACAGGGATTTCTTGTGTGTGGTTTGTAAGGTTTTCTACTCCTACATATACGTCAAGATTCTTGAACTTTCTTGTGATTTGTCCTAACATATATATGTATGGATCGGCATATCCTTGTCTTTCTCCTACGTTTAGAGGTATTCTTTGTTTGCCATTGAATTGTGTTGTTAGGTCAAACATCCATTTATCATACTTTGTCTTATAAGAAAGTACTACTAACCCTTTCCATTTTGAAACGTATGGTTTTTCCATCAATTCTCCGTGATAGGTTGTCTTCACATTGTTATAACGACCTGCTAAGGTAATGTTAAATCCTGTTAAAGGCTCTATATTAACATCTAATTGTGCTGCATCGGAAAAGCTCTTTCCATCAAGATTGTAGAAATGTACTTGATTTGCATCTTGATCTAAGTCCATTACTACTTGATTTACAAAGTTTGTGTGATAGTAATCTAAGGCGATTGACATTTCTCTATCATCTGCAATATTGAAAGAGTATGATAGATTAACGCCTGCATTGTATGCTTCTTCCATATCTAAGACTTCGTTTATTATTATGTCTCTTGATGAGGCTAAGATTCCAAAATTATCTGCTATTATATTTGATGAACGGAATCCTTTTCCTGCTGCTCCTCTAAATATCAAATCGTCTGTTATCTTCCAACGAAAATGAAGTCTTGGTGTTATTATGTGTTTTGCGTAATGTGAGTTGTAATCGTAACGAAGACCTGCTGTTGCTACAAATATTTTGTCGTAAATGAAGTTAAATTGTCCAAAAACACCTGGTACTATTTCTTCTTTCGCAAAATTTGCTCTTAAATTCTCTGCTTGATTAAGTGAGGAAAATAAATTTGCTCCTATATATGGTGTTGAAAAAAGATTTTCTTGCATATCGGTATAACGAAAACTTGCTCCAAAGTCTACATTATGTCCTCCGCGAACCATAGTGTTTACAAGAGCGTTTGCATATACGTCTGTTTCTACTCCTTCGTAAGAAGATAGTCCATAAAAGGCTTCTTGTTTGAAATATGTTGCTGAAAGTTGTGTTCCAAATGAAGATGTATTTCCAATAGGTGCTCCATTCTTTGTAAAGAAGTGTACTCTGTCAACTGTTCCTCCTAATCCATATATGGAATCGCTACCTTTCATATCTTTTGTAAACGCCATTTGTCCGCCTAAACGTTCTTCGTGTGTGTAGTTGATTAAGGTTTGAGAGCAAAGTCCATCGTGAACTTCATAATTCCAACGATTTGCTACGTTAATTTGTGTTTGAGAAGGATAATCTCTAAATCCATCTCCTTTTCCATTGTTTCCTAAGTGATCAAATGATTTAAAACCATTGTAAGTTCCATAAACAAATAATCCTGTTGCTAAATTGTCATTTATAATTCTATTTGCTTTTACATTAAACTCTGTTTTTAATTCATTATTCATATAAGCATTGAAAGAAAATAAATCGGCCTTATGTGGTTTATCATATTCCAAGTCTATGATTCCTGTAATTGTTTCATAACCATGCTTAACTGTTGCAACGCCTTTACTGATTGATATGCTTTCCATCCAATTTCCTGGAACATACGAAAGGCCAAAAGGTGCAGATAGACCTCTTAGAAATGGCATATTTTCTAAAAGTATCTGAGAATAAACTCCTGTAAGTCCTAATAATTGAATTTGTTTACTACCTGAAACAGCATCAGAATATCCTACATCAACTGATGCAGAGTTTTCAAAACTTTCTCCAAGATTACAACATGCTAAATGTTTTAATCCTTCTCCTGAAATAATTTCTTTGTTTTCTAATGAGGTTTTTGAAATATAGGTACTTTTCATTCTTTCTCTTACTTCAAAGGTTGAAAGAGTTGTACCTGTTTGTGTAAGATATATTTTTAAAGATGATTTATCTTTAATTTCAACAGTGTCATTTGCATAACCTGTGTAACTGAATATTAGTTTTGTTTGATTAGATTTCTTTTTCTCTATTGTGAAATTACCATCAATATCGGTAATTGTTCCTCCACCTCCTTGAAGCCAATAAATATTTGCAGAAGGTAGGGTTTCTTTTGTCTTTTTATCATATACTACGCCTGTAATTTTTTGTGATATGGCACTGAATGATATGCTTAATAATGCTACTAAAAATAAATATTTCTTCATCTCTTATTGTTTTTCTTAAATAGACAGCTTTTTTTCTAAAACCTTACATTAATAGAGTCGTTTTTCTCTATTAAAGTCATAATTATTTATATCTATTTCATTCTTTTTCTTTGAATTACGAGGAATTAAATTTTCTATTTTCCTCCACTTGCCTCTTTCAAATCTCAATCCAACAACTTTTCCTGAAGGTACACTTAGATTTTTCACCATTCCTAACCCATCATACATCGGTTCCAATTCTTCATATATTATCATTTGAGACTTTTCAACTTTTTGTGCTTCTGTTTCAAATGGTTTATTCTTTTTTAATCCTTTTTGTTTGGCTTTTTTTACGCCTCCCTCTGTATAATATTGATTATCCCATTTCAAATTAAATGAAGCTGTTGGAGCATACTCAAATATCATACGCTTTAATTGCTTTTCTTTATGAAAAATAGATGCTCCAAAACTTGGTCGTCCTGAATTTCTTTTAAAAGTAATTGGTTCTATGATTTTTCTCTTTGAATAAATGTCCTTTCCGTCCCAACCAAGAAGTGTATAATAGGTAATATTTTCATTTTTTGTTGTAATTAAATCAAAATACACCGCTCCAAACCAAGATGTATCTGCAAGTTTTGCTTCTTCTGGCGAAAAAACCTCCTCGCTCCTATCATAAAGACGATATATTTCGTATTCTTCTGTATTTTCGTTTCTTGCCTGAATCATTCCAAAGTTATCATAAACGCCTTCGTTTGAAAAAACAGCCCAAGTAAATATTTTAAATCTCTTATCTGAGGAAGCAAGAATACTTATTTTGTCTAAACTATTAAAAGGATAGTCAAAACTATTTGGATATTCTAAGACATTATCTAAAATATTGATAAATTTCTCATTAGCATTAAATCTCTCATTATCATCTTTTGAGCTAAACATTACATTCATTAGAGAATGTAACTCTCTTTCTGCGTTTTGTAGCATTATATTTTGCGAATGCAATTGGCTTACAAAAAACAAAAGGCATAAAAATAGTAAAGTCTTTTTCATAGTGCAAAATTAAAAAAAATATTTAAAAAGGATCTACATCTACTATCACCCTCGTTTGTTTATATTCTCTTTTACTTAAAATTTCTTCATTAAGTTGCATTATCAACTTTTTCGCTTGTGTATAGGAAACGTTTTTTTCTAATTTCAAAATAAATTGTTTTTGATACATTCCTTTTATTCTATAAATAGGAGGATATTCAGGACCTAATATTCTTTGACCAAATATCTTTCTTATTTCATTTGAATACTCTTGACATAAGGTATCTAAAACATCTTTATCTTTTGATTGAAATAATATCTTGGTTAAATATACAAAAGGTGGATATGAGAAAAGTTTTCTTTCTACTATTTGATTCTTATACATTGAAGCGTAATCATAATTCAACACTTCGTTAAATATTTGATGATTTGGATTAAATGATTGAATAACTACCCTTCCTTTTTCCTTCAATCTTCCGGCTCTTCCTGCTACTTGTGTTAGTAAATCAAAGCATCTTTCGTATGCTCTAAAATCTGGATAATATAAAAGGGAGTCTGCATCTATTACTCCTACTAATCCTACGTTAGAAAAGTCTAATCCTTTTGTGATTATTTGCGTTCCACAAAGTATATCAATATTCCCTTTTTCAAAGTCTTGAATAATTTCCAAATAATCATTCTTTTTGCGAGTTGTATCTAAATCCATACGTTTTACTCTCGCATTAGGGAAAAATCTTAGTGTTTCTTCTTCTATTTTTTCACTACCATTACCAGATTGAATAAGAGAATGACTATGACACTCAGGACATTCATTATACAAAGGCAAGTTTAATCCACAGTAATGACAATTTAAGGTTTGCAAATGTTTGTGATAAGTTAAAGAAACATCACAATTAGGGCATTTTGCAACCCAACCACAAACCTCACATCTAATATTAGAGGCATACCCTCTTTGATTTTTAAATAGTATTACTTGTTTATGATTATTAAGTGCTTGATTTATATTATCAAATAACAAAGATGAAAAAATAGAATAATTAGTCTTATTAATATATTCTTCTTTCATATTTGCAATTTGTATCTTCGGCATAGGAGTATTCAAATAACGTTCGTTTAAAGAAACATATCCATATTTTCCTATTTGAGTATTGAAATATGTTTCTAACGAAGGTGTTGCAGAGCCTAAAAGAACTTTTGACTTATGAAGAGTTGCAAGATATATTGCTGCATCTCGTGCATTATATCGTGGAGATGGCTCTCTTTGTTTATAACCCGCATCGTGTTCTTCATCTACAATAATTAATCCTAACTGAGAAAAAGGTAAAAAAACAGAAGCTCTTGAACCAATTATTATTTGATAGCGTTTTTCTTTATCTACCTCCTTTACCTTATTCCAGATTTCTACTCTTTCTTCCTTTGAAAAACGTGAGTGATATATGCCTATCTTATCTCCAAAATACTTTTCTAACCGTGAAAGTAATTGAATACTTAAAGCTATTTCAGGCAAAAGATAAAGAACTTGTTTTCCCTCTCTAATTGTTTTTTCTATTAGTTTAATATAAATCTCTGTTTTTCCACTACCTGTTACTCCATGCAAAAGCACTACATCATTCGTTTGCCAAAAGTTAATAATTGAGTCAAAAGCTGTTTGTTGTAAAGAAGAAAGGGTAATATCTTTTGTGTCAAATACTGATTGCTTTTCTTTTAAACGTGAATGTACAAGATATTTTACTTCAAAAACTTGTTTTTTCAAAAGAGTTTGAAGTGAACCTTTATTACATTTTTCTTGAAATGATGATTTCTCCACCACACCTCTTCCTTGCGATTCACTCAAAAAAAGAAGAAAGGTTTGAAGTTGATTTTCTGAGGTTTTCTTTGAACTTAAATCTTGAATTAATTCTGCTTTTTTTTCTGGCGTTTCATAACTTTCTGTAAGAACGATATACGGATATAATTTAGGTTTATACTTTTCTTCAAGTTGTTCATCAATAGCTAATACTTTTTTATTAACCATTTCTGTAATCTCTGGCAAAATCCCTTTTTCAGATAATCTGTTACTCAATTCTTCAATAGATATATTTCCTTTTTCATCAACTATTTTCAGAATTTCTAATTCTCTATCATTTAAAACATTAATATCTGCTGTAAATTCATCAGAAACAATAATTTTGCTTTCACTTCTCAACCTTAATAAAGCAGGCATTGCCGCTGTTATCACATCTCCTATATAACACATATAGTAAGAAGCTATCCATTGATAGAAAGAAAGTGTTTTTTCAGAAATTATTGGCTCGGAATCTATAATTTCCAAAATATACTTCACACTTGCAACCGAAGGAACTCTATTGTGTATTTCGGAAACGATTCCACTATAAATTTTCTTCTTACCAAACTGAACAGCAACTCTTGCTCCAACCTTTATTTTATCATACAATTCAAGCGGTATTCGGTAAGTGAAACTGCTTGGTAAATGTAATGGTAATAAAACTTGACAAAATAAAGTCTGCATCTTTGTTTATTGAACAAAAATCAACAATATTTTATCATCTTTTCTAAGATGCAACTCTCCGTCTTCGGTAATTACAAAGTTATTTACCTTATCTAATTGCATAAGATAACGTTTTTCTAAATCCATTGTTTGATTTGGACACATCATCGCAGTAGATGCCATATCTCTAAAAGTAAGTTTACCTTTTTTATAGATAAATTTACCAAAATATCTATTGCAAGCAGAGAATCCACTTACGTTTTCAGGCTCAGAAGTCATCAAAAGAGTAATTATTTCATTCTCTTCTGAATACTTCATTTCTTTATTACCTATTTTTTTCAATTTCCACTCAACTCCAAAGACCGTTTGTACATCACTTTCTTTGTTTTGATTTTCCATATCTTTATTTAAAACTGAGCAAGCTGTGAAAGAAAAAAATAAAGCTAAGAAAAAAACAATTTTTTTCATAAAAATTTTTAATTATTTGCGTATTTCACAAAAATATTCCTCTATAAGATTTTGAGCTGCTACATAAGCAGAAATTTTATCCTCTATAATATCTGTTCGCATCTTCTCTAAATCTTGTTGAATTTTTTCATTAGAGTAGAATTTCTCTGTTAGAGTCGTATTTATTGTTTCCGAAAGAATGCGAAGATTTTGTTCATTTCTCTTTTTATGGAAATGACCATTGGATTTTGTTAAAACAACGTAATCCATTATTGTTTCCCAAATCTTATCTATACCATCTCCTGTATAAGCCGAGGACGTAAAAACAACAGGTTTCCAACCATTTTCATTATGTGGAAAAAGACTTAAAGCATTGCGATATTGAGTTGCTGCTAATCCTGCTCGTGTAGGATCTAATTCTGCTTTGTTGATAGAAATCGCATCTGCCATTTCCATAATTCCACGTTTTATTCCTTGTAATTCATCACCTGCGTTTGCAAGTTGTAGCAATAGAAAAAAATCTACCATAGAATGTGCAACTACTTCGCTTTGTCCTACTCCAACTGTTTCAACTAAAACAACATCAAAGCCTGCTGCTTCACATAAAATTATAATTTCTCTTGTTTTTCTCGCTACTCCTCCAAGACTTCCTGCCGATGGACTTGGACGAATAAAAGCATTAGGGTCGTTTGCAAGAGTTTCCATTCGTGTTTTATCTCCAAGAATACTTCCTTTTGTTTTTTCACTTGTTGGATCTATTGCAAGTACTGCTAATTTATGGCCCATAGAGGTTAATTTCACTCCAAGAGCTTCTATTGTCGTACTTTTTCCAACCCCTGGTACTCCTGTAATTCCTACTCTTATGCTTTTGCCTGCATAAGGCAAGCATCTCTCTATTATTTGTTGTGCTTTTTGTTGGTGATCAATACGATTACTTTCCACAAGTGTAATTGCTTGTGAAAGAATTATTCGATTTTGTTTAAGTATTCCATCAACAAATTCATCAACACTTAATTCTTTACGCTTTTTTAATTTAAAAATATATTCCTTATTAACTTGTGCAGGCTGCTCTGAAAGGGCTGCCTGCACTTTTAATGCTGAATTAGGATTATCTTTATCGATTATTCTATCGTACATAGTTATTGTTTAAAGAAGTGTGAAGAATCAGCTTGTGCTGTTGGCATAATTGTTAGGTCGTTTATGCAAACATGTGATGGAAGTGTAGCACAATAATAAATTGTTTCTGCTATATCCTCCCCTGTCAATGGTGTAAATCCTTTGTATGTAGCATCTGCTTGTTCTTTATTACCATGGAATCTCACAATTGAGAATTCTGTCTCCACTGCCCCTGGACAAATATTTGTAACCTTTATTCCATATTTCAAACAATCTATTCTCATTGCAAGACTTAATGCATCAACGGCGTGTTTGCTTGCACAATAAACATTTCCATCGGAATAAACTTGCTTACCCGCAATAGAACAAATATTAACTACGTGTCCTTTTTGTCGTTTACACATAAGATTTAAAACAATCTTACTTACATAAAGCAAACCCTTAACATTTGTATCTATCATTCTTTCCCAATCATCAAGACTTCCCTCTATTATTGGTTCTTTTCCTGCTGCAAGTCCTGCATTATTGATAAGCAAATCTATATCTTGCCATTTGCCTGAAAGATTACCTAAATATTGTTCTACTTCTTGATTATTTCTTACATCAAAGTTCAAACTCAACACATCTGCTCCAAATACTCTTAATTCTTTTTCTAAGTCTTCAAGACGTTCTTTTCTTCGTCCTGTGATTATTATATCATAATTGTTTTGAGCAAATTTAATTGCACACGCTTTTCCTATGCCTGAGGTTGCTCCTGTTATTAACGCTATTTTTCTCATTTCTTTTCTTTGTCTTAATCCATTATTGCTTTAATTCCCGGCAATGTCTTTCCTTCCAAAAATTCTAACATTGCTCCTCCACCTGTTGAAATATATGAAATCTTATCTGCAAATCCCGATTTATTGATTGCCGAAACCGAATCTCCTCCTCCAACTGCTGAGAATGCTCCTTTATCTGTTGCTTCTGCTACTGCTTTTGCTATTGCATCTGTTCCTTTTGCAAAGGTTTCAAACTCAAATACGCCAACAGGACCATTCCAAAGAATTGTTTTAGACTTCAATATAACTTCTCTAAACAACTCTCTTGTTTTTTCTCCCGCATCCATTCCTTCCCAACCATCAGGTATATCTACCTCAGGACAATATTTCACGTTACAATCGTTTGAAAACGCATCACCTGCCATTATATCAACAGGCAAATATAGGTTTACACCTTTGTTTTTTGCCTCTTCTATAAGATCAAGTGCTACTTGCATTTTATCATCTTCACAAATTGAGTTACCTATTCTTTTTCCTCTTGCTTTTGCAAAAGTATAACTCATTCCACCTCCAATAATTAAATTATCTACTAATGGCAATAAATTTTGAATTACATCTATTTTTGATGATATCTTACTACCTCCAATGATTGCAGTAAAAGGTTTATTTGGAGAAGACATTAAACGATTTAGATTTACTATTTCATTTTCCATCAAAAGACCAAAATATTTTGCATTTGGGAAGAATTTTGCTATTGTCGCAGTTGAGGAATGTTCTCTGTGCGCTGCTCCAAAAGCGTCATTCACATAACAATCGCCTAATTCTGCAAGATTTTTTGCTAACTCTTCATCTCCCTTAGTTTCTCCTGGATAAAAGCGAATATTTTCTATCATCATAACATCACCAGCCTTTAATCCATCTGCCAACGCTTTAATATCTTTAAAGTCTAAACTTTGAGTAAATACCACTTCTTTACCAATCATTTTTGACAAATAATCAACCACTGGTTTCAAAGTTAACTCTGGTTCAAAACCTCCTTTTTTAGGTCGTCCAAAATGAGCCATTAATATAACTGATGCACCATCTGAAATAAGTTTTTCAATAGTTGGCATAGCCTCTCTTATTCTTGTATCATCAGTTATTTGACCTTTATCAACTGGAACATTGAAATCTACTCTGACTAATGCTTTCTTACCTGCGAAGCTTGTATCTTTTATACTATTCATAGCACTATTTTTTATTTAAAGTACAAAGATAACACATATTTATTAAATAACGTTCATTTTTCTTTGATTTTAAAAATTATTTCTTTGACTTTTCAAGTTTTCTTCTTACCTTTGCAAAGATTTTGACAGAAAGGAGGCGAAAAATGATTGAAACTATAAATTTTGACGAATTACAATGGTTACACATCCTCAACCCTGAGGAAGAAGATTACACATACCTATTAGATAACTACAACTTTCACCCCTTAGATATTGAAGACTGTCGCGCTATCAATCAACGTCCTAAAATAGACGAATATGATGATTATTACTTTCTAATTCTCCACTTTCCATACCTTGACAAAAGCAATAAATTCATTAGAATGAAAGAGGTAAAAATCTTTTGGGGGAAGGATTACATAATTACTATCGGACGAAGTCATTGGGCAGTTAAAAACCTTTTCAAACAAACAAAAGATGAAAAACAACAATACAACTCTTCCGATGAATTACTATACAATATATTAGATAGGCTTATGGTGGAAACCTATACGCTTATTCTAAGAATTGGTAGTGAAGTTGATAGCATAAACTACGACATATTTACTAAAAAGCCTCAAAAAGTAATTGAAACCCTATCGCTTACAAGAAAAAACATCATACAACTCAACACCACCTTCAAACCTCAATTAAAAGTCTTATACAAATTTGAAAGTGGTAGCATCAAAGGATACGCCGAAGACATGGAAGACTATTGGGGAAATATACTTGACCAATATCAAAAGATGTTTGACTTGGTAGAAGATTACGGAGAATTAATTGAAGGTTTGAGTAAAACCTTTGATTCGCTTCAAACCAACAAAACCAATGAGATAATGAAATTACTAACTTTCCTTTCTACCATTATGCTCCCTCTTACAGTGGTATCCTCTATATATGGAATGAATGTATTACTACCCTTTCAAAACTCACCTTTCGTATTTTTGGGAATAGTTATTGCAATGCTCATTATTGTTATTGCCTTCTTCATTTATTTCAAAAGAAAAAAATGGCTATAAATCCACCCTTGTAGTTCAATTGGATAAAATATCAGATTCCGGTTCTGGCGTTGTGGGTTCGAATCCCGCCGGGGGTACAAACTAAATCTTTAATTCAATGAAATTACTTACAAAAGAATCATCTCCAATAGTAAAAATATTGATGTCGATTGCTATTTTAATGACATCAATTTCTTTCGCATCAGTTTTAATGTCATTTTTCAAATACCTACTACCTGATTTTGCCCTCACACATTCAGGAAAATTGTGCATACAAGCGATTGGCTCACTTGTAATGTTTGGATTACCTTCTTGGCTTTGCATTTGGCTTTTCACAAAAGACTTTAAAACAAATTTTTCTACACTAAAAAACAAACGTTGGCTTATTTGGGCAATAATAATTCCTATTGTTTGCATTCCTATCAACGATATACTCACAAATTGGAATAACAATCTACACTTTGAAGGCGAAGAAATTTTCCGACAAATACAGACACTTTCAGAAAAAGAAAGCGAATATCTATTAACAAGCGATTCCTTTGGAGGATTTCTTGCTATTAGCTTTGTTTTAGCCATAATTCCCGCCATTGTGGAAGAATTATTTTTCAGAGGAGTAATACAAAACTACCTTAAAGACCTATGCAAAAACACTTTTATAGCAATTCTACTCACATCTGCATTCTTTTCCTTGATGCACTTTGAATTATTCTCATTCCTTCCTCGCTTTATGTTATCTATCCTATTAGGTTATGTATTTGTTGCCTCAAAAAACCTAATAATTCCAATAATTTGTCATTTTATCAACAACTTTACAGTCTGTCTTATCTACTTTCTCTACTCAAAAGAAGAAATAGCCTCACAAGACACTTCAACCTTCTCACAACATCCTTTATTAATAATTGCAAGTCTCTTTATTATATTGTTTATAATATTGTTTGAAAATTTCTTTGTACTTTTGCGAAAAAAAGAATAAGCAGTCTCAATAATGCTATTAGACGGATTAAATCAAGAACAACGACAAGCCGCTGCTCAAACCGAAGGAGCAGTGATGATTATTGCAGGAGCAGGTTCAGGAAAAACGCGAACACTTACTTATAGGGTAGCACATTTATTAGAAAAAGGTGCTTCACCATATTCTATCATGGTTTTGACCTTTACAAACAAAGCCGCAAAAGAAATGGACGAAAGAATAGTTTCTTTAATAGGCGACAGATCAAAAGGAATCATGATGGGAACATTCCATTCCGTATTTATGAGAATATTAAGAATAGAATGCGAAAGAATAGGCTACATAAAAAGTTTCTCAGTCTACGACACCTCCGACAGCAAATCACTAATAAAAAATATAGTTAAAGAATTATCATTAGACGAAAAAGTATATAATTCTTCCTTTGTATTAGATCGAATTTCAAAAGCAAAGAGTCGTCTCATCTCTTCCGAAGAATACCTATCCGACAACACTTACTTAACAGAAGACACCATTGCAGGAAAGCCAGAAATCGGAAGAATATTCCACGAATACAATGCAAGACTAAGAAAAAACATGGCAATGGATTTCGATGACCTACTTTTCAACACCTACACCCTACTTTGCACTTGTCCTGATGTAGCAGAAAAATATCAACGTCGCTTTAAATATATCTTAGTCGATGAGTATCAAGACACAAATCAAGCTCAATACGCTATAATCAAAATATTAGCCTCAAAATACAAAAACATTTGTGTTGTAGGTGATGATGCACAAAGTATTTACGCCTTTCGTGGAGCAAACATTCAAAACATATTAAATTTCAAGAAAGACTATCCCGATGCTTACACATTTAAACTCGAACAAAACTATCGTTCAGTCTCAAACATTGTAAATGCAGCAAATTCTGTTATTGACAAAAACATAGAACAAATCAAAAAAACTATTTGGACCTCAAATCCAGAAGGAGAAAAAATAGTCTTTAAATCATTAAACTCCGACAGAGAAGAAGCAGAATACGTTTGCAACAAAATAAGAGAGAGAATATCATTAGAAGAAGAAAAAAACTACGGAAATTACGCAATCCTATACCGTACAAACTCTCAATCACGTGCCTTTGAAGACGCTTTAAGACTAAAAAACATTCCTTATAAAATATATGGAGGCATTTCTTTCTACTCACGTGCCGAAATCAAAAACGTTTTAGCATATTTCAGATTAGTAGTCAATAATAAGGACGATGAAGCCTTTGAAAGAATAATAAACTATCCTTCTCGTGGAATAGGACAAACAACTCTTTCACGTTTAAAGATAGCAGCGGCAGAGAATAACCTATCATTTTTTGAAACAATTTATCAAATAAATTTAAGCACATATAACATCAATTCTTCTACTCAAAACAAACTTCTTGCCTTTTGCGACTACATCAAAGCATTTAGTGCAAATCTCTATAATAAAGACGCCTTTGAATTAGGAGAAGAAATAGTTCGCACTTGCAGAATCAAAGAAGCCCTAAAAGAAGACAATACCGCAGAGAATTTAGACAGAATAAACAACATAGAAGAATTAGTAAACTCACTTCAATCCTTTATTGAAAATGAGCAAGAGTCAATTTTAGACGAAGCAACAGGAGAAGAAATCGCTACAAACAACAAATCGTTAGATGTTTTCTTACAACAAATTTCTCTTTTCAGTGAAACCGACACTATGGAAGATAATTTAAACTGCGTTGCCTTAATGACAATTCACTCTTCAAAAGGATTGGAATTTGACAACGTATTTATCGTTGGAATGGAAGAAAACCTTTTCCCTTCCACCCTTTCATTAACCTCAAAAAAAGAAACAGAAGAAGAGCGCAGACTTTTCTATGTTGCAATGACTCGTGCAAAACTCACTCTAACTCTTACAGCTGCAAGTATGAGATATAAATATGGACAAATTATTTTCTCAGAAAAGAGTCGTTTTATTAATGAAATAGACAATAAATACCTTGACAGCGGTCTTATTCGCAAGAAACAACTACCAGAGTTTAGCTCAAACACAACCTCCTTTGTAAGAAAAGAAAAAAAGAAATTACCAATAACAAGTTTAAAAGATAACATAATAACAAGGCAATCAAATAGTAGCATAAACAATGCAGAGTTAATCAACCCTGATGAGCTTGAAACAGGAATGCAAGTCTTTCACGACAAATTTGGAAAAGGCATTGTAGTAAATATAGACAACAGTTTCAATGACAAAAGAGCCACAGTTGATTTTTTAAGAGAAGGAACAAAAGTACTTGTTCTAAAATTTGCCAAGTTAAAACAAATAAAATAAGAATGGAATATAACATTAAACGCAAAAAATTAGAAATCCCAGAATATGGACGTAATTTACAAAAAATGGTAGATTACGCTTTAACTATCGAAGACAAAGAAAAACGCAACGTTTATGCAAACATCATAATAAACACCATGTCGCAAGTAAACCCAAACAGCAAAGAACTTGCAGATTACAAAAGAACATTATGGGATCACTTGCATATAATGGCAGATTACAAATTAGATGTTGATTCACCTTACGAAAAGCCAAAACCAGAGGAACAAAACGCAAAACCAGACAAGATAGAATATAAAAATTCTAAGATACGCTTTCGTCCATACGGTAAGAACATAGAAAATATGATAGATAAGGTTATAGAAATGGAAGAAGGAGAAGAAAAACAAGCCTTAATAGAGATGATAGCCCAACAACTAAAAAAATCTTACCTACAATGGAACATCAATAGTTGTGATGATGCCATGATACTTCAACACTTTGAAGAACTTTCTCACGGACAACTAAAACTACAAGAAGATTTCAAACTTCACAGCACAAAGAAACTACTTGGAAACAATCAAAACAACCAAAAAAAGAAAACAAACCAAAAACAAAAGCAAAATAATAATAACAGAAATAAATATCAAAAGAAAAATTAAATCTATAAATTATGAGCTCTTTTGAAATAATAGGCGGACAACCTTTAAGTGGAGAAATAATTCCACAAGGTGCAAAGAACGAAGCTTTGCAAGTCATCTGTGCGACCCTTCTAAGCGATGAAGAAATCACAATAAACAATATACCAAACATTAGAGATGTAAATAAACTCATAGAATTATTAGAATATCTTGGTGTAAAAGTAAACAAATTAGGCAAAGAATCTTATAGTTTTCAAGCAAACAGAGTAGATATTAGCAGAATTTACACCGAACGTTACTCTCAAATGGCAGCATCTCTAAGAGGTTCCATTATGCTTGTAGGACCTATGCTTGCAAGATTCAAAGAAGCATACATTCCAACGCCAGGTGGAGACAAAATAGGAAGAAGAAGATTAGACACTCACTTCACAGGATTTGAAAAACTCGGAGCAAACTTCTCTTATGACTTTGACACAAAGGCCTATCACGTAAAAGGCGACAAACTAACAGGCTGTTATATGCTTTTAGACGAAGCCTCCGTAACAGGAACAGCCAACATCGTAATGGCAGCCGTGATGGCAAAAGGCAAAACCACTATTTTCAATGCAGCTTGCGAGCCTTACCTATTGCAACTATGCAAAATGCTCAATTCAATGGGTGCAAAAATACAAGGAATTGGCTCAAACCTATTAACAATCGAAGGAGTTGATTCCTTAGGAGGTTGCACTCATAGATTACTTCCCGATATGATTGAAGTTGGATCTTTCATTGGAATGGCCGCAATGACACAATCCTCCATTACAATAAAAGATGTAGAATACCAACACTTAGGAATAATCCCAGAAGTATTTCGCCGCTTAGGAATAGCAATAGAAAAAAAAGGAGACGACATATTTATTCCAAAACAAGAGATATATGAAGTTGAGAAATTCATGGACGGCTCAATTATGACTATATCTGACGCACCTTGGCCAGGATTTACTCCCGACCTTATCTCTATTGCCTTAGTAGTTGCCACACAAGCAAAAGGCAGTGTATTGATTCACCAAAAAATGTTCGAGAGTCGATTATTCTTTGTCGACAAACTAATTGACATGGGCGCACAAATCATTCTTTGCGACCCACATCGTGCAACAGTAATCGGAAGCGAAAGAAAATATCCATTAAAAGGAGTTAGAATGACCTCACCTGACATTAGAGCAGGCGTAGCTTTATTGATAGCAGCCCTTTCCGCAGAAGGCACAAGCATAATAGACAACATTGAACAAATAGACAGAGGCTATCAAGACATAGACATAAGATTAAATAACTTAGGAGCAAAAATAAGAAGATTATAAAACAATGGATATATTAGATTTATTTGACAAAATAGACGTATCAAAATTAGGACTAATCACAAATCAAGAAAGCTCAATAAGCAATAACATACTTTGCAACAGCAATCTAAACAACATAAGCACAGCAGACCTTGATGCAGATATGGCAATAATTGGCGTAGGAGAAAATTCCGGAGCCGATACCATAAGAAAAGAATTCTACAAACTAAAACAACACAACACAACCCTTAAAATAATAGACTTTGGCAACATAAAAGAAGGACAAACTCCAAAAGACACATATTTTGCCATAGGAGAAGTATGTGCATTCTTGTTTCAACACAAAATAATTCCCATTGTAATAGGCGGAAACAATGACAACTCAATAGGAATCTACAAAGGATACGAACAAATAGGACAAATAATAAACATACTCAACATAGACTCACGCATAGACATAAAAGACTTAGAGAAAGAAGCCAAAAACGACAACTATCTCTCTCACATATTCTGCTCCGACCCTAATTACCTATTCAATTACACACACCTTGCCTATCAATCCTATTTCGTAGAGCCAAATGTATTGCAACTCCTACAAGATATTCGCTTTGAAGCTTACCGATTAGGCGAAATACAAAGCAAAATAGAAGATGCCGAACCTCTAATACGCAATTGCGATATGCTAATTGCCGACATTAACGCAATAAGAGCAAGCGATGCACCAAGCAGTGATTCACCACACGGATTATATGGCGAAGAATTTTGCAAACTCATTCACTTTGCAGGAATGAGCGATAAATTAACCTCATTAGGACTATTCAATTACAACGAAAAAGATGATATTAACTCCCGCACAGCAAAGTTAATATCTCACGCCTTATGGTATTTCATTGACGGATACCTATGGAGAAAAAACGATTTCCCATACAAAGACCTAAATAACTACTATCGCTTCAACGTAATAATGGAAAACGAAGACACAATAGTGTTTTACAAAAGCAAAAAAAGCGAACGCTGGTGGATGCAAATAAGTTGCAACACAGAAACACAACAAAAATACATAAGACACTACCTTGTACCTTGCACATACAATGATTACAAATCAGCAATGGAGAATAGAATCCCCGATCGCTGGATAATAGCCTACAATAAATTGAACTTATAAAGTTAGTTCAAACACAATAATTAATAAAAAAATCAAAGACTTTTTCTTAGCCTTAAAAACGCAAAAAAAGTCTTTGATTTTTTATTTTTTTTCTTTACTTTTTTCAAATTTTTCTTTGATTTATTTCTTTTTTTCTTTGATTTATTTTTTTACCCCTTAGAGGTAGAAGCATTACCTCGTTATGGTAATCCAATTACCACAAAGGGGTAATCCAATTACCATAACGAGGTAATTTTTTTTCTTCACATTTGAGTTTAAAAGCTTTTTAATAGAAAATATTTGTGCTTTAAGAAATTTGTTTTAATTTTGTATTCTGAAAAGATAAATAACGAAAAATTATGCCTATGGTAAAAGAAAAAGAAAGATAATTAGACTGAGTTAATTTTTAATACGACATAAAAAGCGTTTTTGCTTATATTTGGATGTCTGAAACTTCGACAATTTCAAACAATCAGCCAAAAAATAAGTTTAAGACGCTCACGAGTAATATCGTGGGCTTATCTTATTTGGTTGATTAGGTAGTCGAAGACCTCAGACATCGATAAGAAAAAAGTCCCACGTTTTTTTATGCCTTGAAGTCAAGAAAGAAAATAAGTAATCGCCATTTGGGACTTGGGCAAAGAAATTAAAAAGTTTAAAAAGATGAAGAAATTATTTTGTTTATTGGCTATCTTAATGCCAATGTTATCTGCAAATTGTTATGCACAAGGTATTAATGAACGTATGCGTACGAAAAATAGACCTTGTGAAACTTTTGAAATCGAAAGTAGTGCACAACAGGTTCAATTTCAAAATTTAAAAGGAGTAAATATTAACATTGAGCCAACAGAAAATAAAGACGGTGACTGTTGGCAGTCGCTATCAAGTTCTATTTGCTTTATTATGCCAACATTAAACTATATTAAAGCAATGGGATTTGATGATACCGGAGAAAATGAACACACTTTAACCATTGAACTAAGTAGGATAAATGTATCTTTTCACTATTGTGATACCAGTGAAGATGGAGCGAGTATCGAGTTTCAAATTAAATTAACTAACAGAGAAGGGAAAATAATATTTGAACAAGTTGTAGAAACTACAGTTTGGATACCTGTTAGTAATAGTAGCTACTCCGAATGTTTGAATAAAGCATATACACAATCTTTAGAGAAGATAAATTGGTATAAAATTGCTTCGCTCTTGAAAGAAAGTGATCCGTTCTTGAAAGAAAGCAGTGCACCGAAACAACAAGCAAAGCAAAAAAGCAAACAAGTTAAGGGATATGGCAATACAGCTTTGGAAAGTACAATTGTTCGTTGGGATGTGCAATCTCGTCCTGCGGGAGCGGATGTTTTTTGGCGTGTTGTGTCAAAAACTCCAAGCGTTAAAAGTACAAACAACAAGTATTTGCAAACAACTCCTTACGAAGCGACAAAATCTTTGGACATTCGTGGACTTAGTTACGAGAACTCGGGAGATGTACGTATAATATTGCGTTGCGAAAAAGATGGATACTATCCGCAAGAAAAGGAATTTAATGTAAGAATGATTATTGACCAAGAAGAAATTTCTGCATTCTTCCGTTTAGTTAAAGTAGAATAAAAACTTTAAACACAAAAAAACGCTCGTGAGTCTTTGTTTTATTTTGACAAACGAGCGTTTTGTTTTTTGCTTTCTTTGTTTTAAAGTCTTAAATCTTCTTTCTTTTATTCTTGTTTACCATATCGTCTTGTGC
>CALDHX010000006.1 GCA_937901525.1 uncultured Bacteroidales bacterium | reverse complement strand
TCGCTACCTTAGGACCGTTATAGTTACGGCCGCCGTTTACTGGGGCTTCAATTCAATGCTTCTCTTGCGATGACATCTCCTCTTAACCTTCCAGCACCGGGCAGGTGTCAGGCCTTATACTTCTTCTTTCAAATTTGCAAAGCCATGTGTTTTTGTTAAACAGTCGCCTGGGCCATTTCTCTGCGCCCACATCACTGTGGGGTCCTTTCTCCCTAAGTTACAGGACTAATTTGCCTAGTTCCTTAGCCACGGATCACTCGAGCACCTTTGGATTCTCTCCTCGACCACCTGTGTCGGTTTACGGTACTGGTGGCTATAACATGTCTTTAGAAACTTTTCTTGGAAGTCTGCTTAACTGCATGTCAACTCTCCTTACGGATCGTCGTACTTTCCAACTTCAGCTAATTACGGGATTTGCCTCGTAACCAATACCTTCGTTGTTCAACGTGCTATTCCGTCAGCACGCAGCAGGGACGCTACTCCGTCATTCCTTCAGTGTTATAGTCAGTATCGGAATATTAACCGATTGTCCATTATCTCCGCCTCTCGGCTACGACTTAGGTCCAGACTAACCCTGATCCGATTATCGTTGATCAGGAACCCTTGGTCTTTCGGTGTGCGGGTTTCTCGCCCGCATTATCGTTACTTATGCCTACATTTGCTTTTCTAAAAACTCCACATATCCTCACGAATATGCTTCTCCGTCGTTAGAATGCTCCCCTACCAATACATCGTATTCCATAGCTTCGGTAGTATGCTTATGCCCGTTTATTATCCATGCTATACCGCTCGACTAGTGAGCTGTTACGCACTCTTTAAATGAATGGCTGCTTCCAAGCCAACATCCTAGCTGTCTCTGCAGTCTAACCGCGTTATTTCAACTTAGCATACATTCCGGGACCTTAGCTGATGGTCTGGGTTATTGCCCTCTCGGCTATGGACATTAGCACCCATAGCCTTTCTCCTGCTCTCAACATTTACAGCATTCGGAGTTTGTCAGGAATTGGTAGGCGGTGAAGCCCCCGCATCCTATCAGTAGCTCTACCTCTGTAAATTATAAGCAAGGCAGCTCCTAAAAGCTTTTCGGGGAGTACGAGCTATCTCTCAGTTTGATTAGCCTTTCACCCCTACCCTCAAGTCATCCGAAGCTTTTTCAACAGCTACCGGTTCGGACCTCCACTCTGTGTTACCAGACCTTCATCCTGCTCAAGGGTAGATCACTAAGTTTCGCGTCTAATGCTGTTAACTATAACGCCCTATTCAGACTCGCTTTCGCTTCGGCTGCGATACTCAATATCTTAACCTCGCTAACAACATTAACTCGTAGGCTCATTATGCAAAAGGCACGCCGTCACCACTTAATGTGGCTCCGACCGCTTGTAAGTATACGGTTTCAGGTTCTATTGCACTCCGTTGTTCACGGTTCTTTTCACCTTTCCTTCACAGTACTGGTTCACTATCGGTCTCTTGGTAGTATTTAGCCTTACCGGATGGTGCCGGTAGATTCAGACAGGATTCCTCCGGTCCCGCCTTACTCAGGATTCTACTATGCTTCAACCTACATTTCTAATACAGGACTATCACCTTCTTCGGTTCATCTTCCCAAATGATTCTTATATATAGTCTCTTGCAATGTCGTAGTCCTTCAACCCCAATCTTGCCGTAACAAAATTGGTTTGGGCTCTTTCAGTTTCGCTCACCACTACTCCCGAAATCATTGTTATTTTCTCTTCCTATGGGTACTTAGATGTTTCAGTTCCCCACGTTCGCCCCGCCATACAGCGGTGATAAGTCTTCAACTTATCGGGTTGCCCCATTCGGATATCCACGGATCTATTCGTATTTGCCAATCCCCGTGGCTTTTCGCAGCTTGTCACGTCCTTCTTCGCCTCCAAGAGCCTAGGCATCCCCCGTATACTCTTAGTAACTTCTCTCGTTCTCTCTTGTATGTGTCATCATGTCAAAGATCTCTTTTCCCTCTTTCGGGATTGAGGACTCGGTTATCATTTTTCCGAGTCTTATTTTTTGTTTTGGGAGTGCAAAATTACAACTTTTTTCGCAACTACCAAATTTTTTTTGTCATTTTTTTATGCTTCAGGTAAAACTGAAACGTATGATTTGTTATCTCTTTTCTTTTTAAATTCAACAGTTCCGTTAACTAACGCAAACAATGTGTGATCTTTACCCATTCCAACATTTTGTCCTGGATTGTGAACTGTTCCTCTTTGTCTTACTATAATATTACCTGCGATACATTTTTGTCCGCCGTATATTTTAACTCCTAAACGTTTGCTTTCTGATTCACGTCCATTACTTGAACTACCGACACCTTTCTTGTGAGCCATAATCTATTTTATTTCAAGTTTATAATTCTTAACTAACTAAATCTTACAATATATCTGTTATCAATATTTGAGTAAGATATTGACGATGTCCATTCATTTTTTGGTATCCTTTTCTTCTTTTCTTATGGAAAACCAAAACTTTTTCACCTTTTATGTGTTTTATCACTTGAGCTTTTACCATAGCTCCTTCTATACATGGAGCACCAACTGTGATGTTTCCATCTACATCTTTTAGCATCACGGTGTCAAAAGAAACCTCTGCACCTTCTTCGTTCTTAAGACGGTGTACAAATATCTTTTGATCTTTTTGTACCTTGAATTGCTGTCCTGCTATTTTTACTATTGCGTACATTTTAATTTTTTATTTAAATTTCTTTTCTGAAACGAGTTGCAAAGATATACATTTATTGATTACCTACAAAATATTTTACAAGAAAAATTATTGTTATCTGAAATTTATCTCTGTTTATCAACAATTTAATGTTTATAAATATTTATTATACATTAAACCTAAAATGCATAATATCCCCATCTTGCACTACATATTCCTTGCCTTCTACACTCATTTTACCAGCTTCTTTACATGCAGACTCACTTTTTAGAGCTACAAAATCTTCATATTTTATTACTTCTGCTCTAATGAATCCTTTTTCAAAATCTGTATGTATTACACCTGCACATTGTGGAGCTTTCCAACCTTTTGTAAAAGTCCAAGCTCTTACTTCTTGCACTCCTGCTGTTAGATATGTTTGAAGATTTAATAGATGATATGCTTTTTTTATTAATCGGGCAACTCCTGATTCTTCTAAGCCTAATTCCTCTAAAAACATTTGTTTTTCTTCTAAAGTTTCAAATTCTGCTATATCCGATTCTATTTTTGCTGCCACTATTAATATTTCTGCACCTTCTTCTTTTGCTATTTTTTCTACTTGTTCTGTGTATTTATTTCCGTTTACTGCACTTTTTTCATCAACATTACAAACATATAAAACAGGTTTTGCTGTTAAAAGACAAAGTTCTTTTGCAAGTTTTATATCATCTTTGCTTTCAAAGGTTACTGTTCTTGCACTTTTTCCTTGTTCTAATACAGCTTTATACTTCTTTAGGATTTCCAACATAGCCTTAGCATCTCTATCTCCGCCAGACTTTGCTGCTTTTTCCACTTTTGGCAAACGTGTTTCTATTGTTTCAAGGTCTTTTAATTGAAGCTCTGTATCAATAATTTCCTTATCTCTTATAGGATTAACACTTCCATCAACATGAACAACATTATCATCATCAAAACATCTTAATAAATGCAATATTGCATCACATTCACGAATATTTGCTAAAAATTTATTACCCAAGCCTTCGCCTTTGCTTGCACCCTTCACCAATCCTGCAATATCAACAATTTCTACCGTTGTAGGAACTATTCTTTCTGGATTTATCAATCCTGCCAAAACATTTAATCTTTCATCAGGCACAGAAATTACACCTACATTTGGTTCAATTGTACAGAAAGGAAAATTTGCTGCTTGAGCTTTTGCGTTAGATAAACAATTAAACATAGTAGATTTGCCTACATTAGGCAAACCTACTATTCCACATTTCAAAGCCATTTCTTATTTATTAAGTAATTTAGAGAAATCGTCCAAAGAAATTTCTTTGTTTTCGCATTTTACGTTTTCTTTCAATGTTTGAGTTAATTTTTGATCAAACAAGAATTCGTAAATTTGCTTTCCTTGTTCTTTGTTTTCAAGCATATTAGTTGCTATTTTTTCAATAGCTTCTTCTCTTTCTTTTGCTTGTTCTTCAGTTTCGTTTTCTGCTTTAGGGAAATAATTAGAAATCAAGGCTTCTTTATAATATGTTTTTATTTCGTCCTTAGAAACTTCCAATTTATATTGTTCCATCAATTTGCTTTCAATCAATTGCCATTTGATAGAATCTCTATACATTGTGTAGTTATCAATTATTTCTTTATCTTCAACTTTTCCTGTATTAGTTTGAATTAACCAACGTTTCAAAAATTCATCTGGCAATTCAAAAGTAGAAGTTTCAACTAATTGTTTGCTAACTTCATTTAAGAAATGACGATCTGCTTGTTGAGCATACGCCTTTTCTATATCTTCTTTTATTGCAGCTTTAAAATCAGCATCGGTTTTTATTTCTTTTGTAGGATAAGCCTTTTGATAAAGTTCTTCATTAACTTCATGAGGAGTTACTCTACTAATAGAATGAACTGTAAATTGAACATCAGATTTAAATTCCTTAGCAACTTCCTTATCTATTCTCAACATTGCTGAAATTTCAGTAACATTTTTGAAAGCCTTTGCTAAATTAAACACGATAGCTTCATCTTTTTTAGCACCAATAAATTTTTTCTTTATTGTAGCCATTCCTATTTTATCAACAGCAATAGAAGTTACAGTTTGAACACCACCTTCTTTAACATTGCCATCTTGGTCAAGTTCTTTAATTTGGCCATAAACCAAATCAGTTTCTTCTATTGTTTCAGGTGTTTCAAAGTTTCCAAATCTACGTTGAATATCTTCTATTTGTTTATTTATTGTTTCTTCATCAGGAGTGATTTTGTAATATGTTGCTTTTTGTTTTTCTAGCTCCAATTTCACTTCTGGTTGTAATGCTATATCAAAATAGAAAACAAAATCTTGTTGATTATCCCAATCAATTTCTCCTGTTTTTTCATCATTTGACATAGGACTTCCTAAAAGATCAAGTTTATTATCATCAACAAATTGATACATTGCATCAGACATAGCTTTTTGCACTTCTTCTGCTCTAACAGGTCTTTCATACATTTTTTTAATCATACCCATTGGAACTTGCCCTGGTCTAAATCCTGGAATATTCGCTTTTTTACGATATTGTTTTAATTCTTTTTCAACCGCAGGCATATAATCCGCAGCATTTACTTCAACCTTTAAGACAGCTGTTAAATCACCTGTCATTTCCTTTGTTACATTCATACTTATACCTTAAATATATTATATATTATACTATTTATTATCAAAATTGAATTTGCAAAGTTACGAATTTATCTCTAAATGAGTAAATATTTAGTCATGAAACCATTGTTCTAATGCCAAAGCAACCTTTTGGTCAATATGTGTAAATTTGATTTTAATATTCTGTCTGCGAGAAGCAAACAAGCCATAACCATTATTCACATTCGTATAAATAGGCTTATCAACAAGTTGAGCTGATTCTTGACGAGAATTGCTATAATACTCGTACATATTCAAATCACAAGACGAAACATATAGTTCAAACATATAAGCTCTATCTGTAAAAGAGCAATTCTTATCCTTTAATTCTTTTTCTAATCCATCAAGCAAATAATCCAATTCAATATTAAAACTCATCAATACCCCAGGATAAGTATTTTTACATAATTGAGTTGCAAAAGCAATATCAGCAAAAGTTTCTTTTCCATCGTTCTTATAATAAAATCTTATTATAGGTTGATACATTTTTGCAACAATTCCTTGATTATTTGAAGCTGCATAAGAATTTATATTATACCATTGACAATTTAATATTTGTTTTCCTGCACGATTTTGAAACTGCATATAACTTCCAGGAGCTACAATATCATAATCACCTATCAAACGAGTAGAAGCAGTTGTTTCTTCCCCTGTTTTCTTATTCCTTACCACAATCTTATAAGTTTGCTTCATTGCCTCTGTATGATTTAAACGGCCTTTTGTTACACAATAATACAAAGGTGTATTTCCATAATAGAAATTACCATCTTCCTTTTGATAAGATTCAGTATAATTAAACCAAAAAGTATCTCTTACAATATCATCGCTTTCCCAAAAATAATGAGAAACCATAAAAACATCAATATCCTCAGGATTATAATAGATAGAATCTTTCTCTTTAGAAAAATCCAAATAATTACCAGTACCTAAAAATCCCTTTTGCACTCTTACAAAAGTTGTATCTTCATCTTGGTCAAGCAAACCATAAACAATAGTTACAGCTTTCCATTCTTCATTTGGATCAAACTCTACTTCGCAAGAAGTAAACACACATAAAATACACACGAAAGCAAATACACGTTCAAAAAATAGCTTCATTTCTTATTATTTTTAAAAAAATTCGGGTGCAAAGATAACTATAAATTCACAAATTAAAGATTTTCTTGTATTTTTGTAAGCCAATAATTAACCAAATATATGAAAAATAACTATGAAACATTGCGATAATTTTCTTGTAAGCGAGAAAAAATTTCTCAATACAAGTTTTTTCAAGCTAAAATTAAAATCAAAAAAAGCACTTCCTGAAATAAATCCAGGACAATTTGTAGAAATACAAGTAAATTCTGACAGCAAAGTATTATTACGCCGTCCAATTTCAATAAATGATGTAGACTATACCACAAATGAAGTAAGTCTAATAATCCAAACCGTAGGACAAGGAACAAAAGAATTAGCAAAAATTTCAGAAGGCGAAGAAGTAAGCTTAATTTATCCATTAGGCAACGGTTTTAAATTAGAAAGGAAAAATCCTCTTTTAATTGGAGGAGGAGTAGGAATTGCTCCATTATTATATTTAGCAAAACAATTCTGTGCAAAAGAAATAAAACCTGATGTTCTATTAGGTTTTAGAAGCAAAGAGCAAATGATTGCATTAGATGAATTTGAAAAATACTCAAATCTTTATATATCCACACAAGATGGTAGCATTGGAGAAAAAGGATTAGTAACAGAAAATAAAATATTCTCAGCCTCACACGATGTAATCTACACTTGTGGACCAACACCTATGATGAAAGCAATAGCAGAACACGCTTTGAAAAATAACACTGAATGTTACGCTTCATTAGAAAATAAAATGGCTTGTGGAATAGGTGCATGCCTATGCTGTGTTCAAAATACAACCGAAGGACACAAATGTACCTGCACAGAAGGTCCTGTATTTAATGTAAAAGACATAATCTGGTAAAATCAAAAGCAATGGAAAAATTAAAAATACAAATAGGCAATTTAGAATTTCAAAACCCTGTAATGACAGCCTCAGGAACATTTGGTTTTGGATTAGAATATGAAGATTTTTTTGACGTACAAAAACTCGGAGCAATAATAGTTAAAGGCACAACAGGAGAAAAAAGAGAAGGCAATCCTGCACCTCGTATGTGCGAAACCCCAATGGGAATGATTAACGCAGTAGGTTTACAAAACAAAGGTGTAGATTATTTTTGCGAACATACATATCACGAAATCAAGCACTACAAAACCAATGTAATTGTAAACGTTTCAGGCTCTTCAATAGAAGAATACGTAAAAGTAGCAGAGAAAATAAATGAATTAGAACACATTCCTGCAATAGAACTAAACATTTCTTGCCCTAACGTAAAGAAAGGTGGAATGGGATTTGGAACAGATTCTAAAATGGCATTTGAAGTAGTAGATGCAGTAAGGAAAATTTATAAAAAACACTTAATTGTAAAACTTTCTCCTAACGTTACATCTATTGCAGAAATAGCAAAAGCCGTTGAAAGTGCAGGAGCCGATAGCGTTTCGATGATAAACACAGTTTTAGGTATGGCAATAGATGCTGAAAAACGCAAACCATTACTTTCAACCATAACAGCAGGTTTGTCAGGCCCTGCAATAAAACCAATAGGCTTACGATGCGTTTACCAAACCTCCAAAGCAGTAAAAATTCCTATTATAGGCTTAGGGGGAATCACTAATGCAACAGATGCAATAGAATATATACTCGCAGGAGCAAGTGCAATACAAATTGGAACTCAAAACTTCGTAAACCCACGCATAGGATTAGAAGTAATAGAGGGCATGAAAGAATACCTTGATCGCCACAATATTTCTCACATTTGGGACATTAGAGGAATAATTTAAAAATTAAAGTAAAGAATATAACATAGAAACCGCATAAATCGGACAAACAAAAATCTGTCTTATTGCGGTTTCTTGTTTATCTTCATATTCAAAACTACCAAAGTTTTCCAAAGAACAACGAATAGCTTTTTTCAATTTCTTTTCTCCCATAAAAGACCACAAACTCTTCATTCCGCCTTGCGTCCCTGCCTTTACCTCTATTGGCAAGACCTTTTGATTGTGAACTATCACATAATCAATTTCTGCTTGCGAGTTTTTAGCTTGACGAACCCAATAAAACAATTCACTTCTTACGTTAGGAGTTTGATAACGCAAGAGTTCCAAACCGACAAGCATTTCTGCAACACTTCCTTTGTTTACTAAATCCGTAACATTTGCAGTAAGAATTTGTTGAGAAATTTCCTTTCCATTGCCCATAGTCATATTAAGTAAACGCAACATCAATCCAGTATCTAAAAACAAATATTTTCTATATGTATTATCAGCTTCGCTACCAAAAGGCAAACCATTAGCCGAAGTATGTGTTACAGGAGTTATAATTCCCGCCAAAGTAAGCATTTCAAGAGCATTTTTTACTTCATTAGACTTGTATTCACTTCCCACTTTTGAGAAAACAAATTTATTTGTTGCTTGCACTGCAACACTTCTCATTGTTTTCCGCAAAAGTGTAGGCTTCACTTTTTTTCTATACTTAGGAAAATCGTCTTCATAACTTAGTATTATATCATCTTGCTCCTCTTGGCATTGAAGAAAATCATGAGTTGCTATCCATTTTGCAACAACCGCAGGCATACCTCCTACAAGCATATAAGTACGAAGTAGATTTACTAATTTATTATGCAAAGGTTCTGAAAGAGGATTTGAAACCGTTGCTTGATTACGTGATTGAAGAAGTAAATTTTCTCCATTTGCTTGTAAAAACTCATCAAATGTCATAGGATACATAAACATTGAATGAATACGACCTACACCAAAAGTAGGTAATTCTTCCAAAGCAAACTCCAATAATGAACCTGCTGCAATAATATGTAAATCGGGCAAATCTTCTTTAAAAAAACGCAACGCCATTATTGCCTCTGGACATTCTTGTATTTCATCTAAAAAGAGTAATGTTTTTTGAGGTTGAATATACTTTGCACTCATTACAGAAATTTGAGAAACTATTCTCTTAACATCTAAATTCTCTTTAAAAAGAACTTTATATTCAGGTTGTTTTTCAAAATTTATCTCTAAATAAGACTCAAATTTTTCTCCTAAATAGCGAACCGCTGTAGACTTTCCTACTTGTCGAGCACCACGCAATAGAATTGGTTTATGTTCCTTGCGTTTTGACCATTCTAATAAATATAAATCTATCCCTCTTTCGTAATACATCGTAATCAATTATTATTCAAAGTGCAAAAATAGTAATTTGATATTTTCCAAACAAATAATTACTTAAAAAACGACAAAATCCAAATAAATAATTTGCTAAAATTTGACATTTTCCAAATAAATAATTTGTCTAAAGCTTAAATTTAAATGTAAAAAATCACATTTTTCTCTTTATTTTTTTGCATATATCCGTTTTTTTTTATTTTTGCCGAAAATTTTTCAAGTTTAATTAAAAAAATATTGCAATGAAAAAAGTAGTTTTATTAGTAGTAGGCTTAGTTTTAAGCAGTATTGCTTTCTCACAAGAAGCAGTTCCTTCAAATAATGTAGAAAAAGCAAAGTATATTGAAACAAGTGTAGATTTGGATAACCCAAATGACTACAAAGTTCTTAATGTACAAGACAGTAAAAGTGGAGAAAAATTTCAAGTAGTTACAAAAAAAGTGAAATTTAATACGCCAAAAGAAGATATACCAGAAGGAGCAATGACAAAAAAAGCATTTAGCACAAATCATCTTGTGAAAACTATTGAAAAAAATAAGGACAAATTTTTTGTAAAAGAAGTTTTTGAATCAAAAGGAACTTATTACATTTTGTTCTTCCCTGTAAAATAAAAGAAATACGTTAATTTAGTAAAATATTCCTTAACATAGAAACCGCATAAATCGGACAAATCAACACCTTTCTTTGTGCGGTTTCTTTTTTATCTTGATTCTTTACCATTTCCAATCGTCATATTTAGCAAACGTAACATTAAACCCGTATCCAAAAGCAAATATTTTTTAAGATTTTTTGTATTTTTACAGGACATTATATATAATTTTTAATTATTTAAAACAACAAATTATGCAAAAATTAAATATAATTTCAATGTTGCTGTGCTTTTTTTAACAGTAAATCTTGTCGGTCAAGAAAAAAATAGTGGTTTTTTGTTGGATTAAATTACGGAAAAACAAATTTTCCCTCTAACTCTGGGTTATCTCTCAATGAAAATCAAAACCAAAACTTGCAAAATTTCCAGAATCAGATATTTTATTAATTAAAGAATACTCTTCAAGCGAAAGAGATTATATTCAAATGACAAATTTCAATCTTGGATTAAGAATTAATTTCTAAGATTTTTTAAAATATTTCAAAGAAAAAATTAAAAAAATCAATGATTTATTTTCTAAAATCATTGATTTTTTTATTTAGTATAGGATGTATGTAATCTGGCATCAATTCTTCTAATGGTATTAGTACGAAATCTCTTTTTTCTATCAAAGGATGTGGAATTTTTAGGTCAATTTCGTCAATTATTTCGTTTTCATAAAACAAAATATCTATGTCTATTGGACGATTTTCGTATGTTGTGGCATTTGGATTGCGTTTTCTGCCAAGCAATGCTTCTATTTCGTTGCAAATTACAAGGCTTTCTCTTGGTGTTTTCTTTGTCTCAAAGATTGCAACTGAGTTAAGGAAAAGGTTTTCGCTTTCAAATCCCCATGCTTCTGTTTCAATAAAAGAAGATTCTTTAAGTTTTGTTCCAAGTTTTTCTTCTAATAATTCGTAGGCTTGAAGAATTATGTTTTTCCTATCACCTAAATTACTACCAAATCCAAGTACTATTTTCATAAAAAAACATTAAAAAAAGAATAAAGCACCCAAAAAGAGTGCTTTATTCAAATTATTAAACCAATTAAAACATTTTTTACATTTTATCTGCAACTGCTCTACCAGCTCTTAATGCTGAAATATTTGCATCAACAACTGCATCGCCTTTTTTTCCGAAGATACTTCTTACTGCATCTTCTAATTTTTCGATGTCAATTCTCAAATATTTTGACGCAGCTCCAAGAACAACCATATTTGTTCCTTTTGGATTGTTTACTTCCTTAGCTATAGCATCTGCATCAAAAAGAATGTGATTTTTTATCTTTTTAACCTCTCCAAGAACTGCATCAAGGTCAGGATAATTAGGGATATTAACAAACGGATTTTGGTTTGTGATAATCCAACCTGTTTCTCTGTTTAAGAAAGGTAAATAACGCAATGCTTCCATTGGCTCAACAGAAAGTATAATGTCGCATTCACCTTCTGGAATCAAATCCGAAGCGATTGGTTGGTCGCTAAGTCGTAAGTGAGATTGCACATCACCACCTCTTTGGCTCATTCCGTGAGTTTCAGCTTGCTTCATATACATTCCCATGCTTAAAGCAGCTTTTGAAATGATAGCAGCAGAACTCAATGCTCCCATTCCTCCTACTCCACACAATATTATATCTATTTTCATCTTTATCTCCTTTCTTTTTTATTTAGCTTTTTTAGCCATTTTACGTTTTTTATTCGCCCAAACTATACATTCTCTTCTTGGAATAATTACTGATACTCCTTGATATTCCAATTCTTCTTGAATAACTTTGATATTCTCTTCTAATTTGCTTGGAAGAGGATTTATTACTCTTATGTGTTCAGGGTCAACTCCGATTCCTTGACAAATACTTTCGATTCTGCCTGTTGCAGATGATTTTTGAGAACCTGTCATACCTGTAATTCCGTTGTCAAGTATCATTACTGTAACAGGAACGTTATCTACAACACAGTCAAGTAAACCTGTCATTCCTGAGTGTGTAAATGTACTATCTCCAATTACTGCTACAGTTGGACGAAGGTCTGCTTCTGCTGCTCCTTTTGCCATTGTGATTGAAGCACCCATATCTACTGTTGTATAAATTGCTTTCAATGGTGGCAACGCTCCTAATGTATAACATCCTATGTCAGCAAATACTTTGTATTCTCCATAAGATTTCATTGCTTCGTTTAGAGCTGTGTAAGAATCTATGTGAGGACATCCATCGCATAACTTTGGTGGTCTTGGAGCTAATAGTTCTGGAACAGGGAATCCTTCTTTTACATTCATGCCTAATGCTTTTCCTACTAAGTTAGGGCTTAATTCTCCTGTTCTTGGTATTGATCCATCTAAACGTCCTTTAACTTGTTTGCCTTTGTTAAGAAGTCCTTTTATTAATCTTTCGTATAATGGTTGTCCTTCTTCTAATACTAAAATTGTTTCGCATTCATCATATAATTTGTTCAACAATTTTTCTGGCATTGGATATTGACTGATTTTCAAAACAGGATATGGACATTCTGAATCACGGAAGTTTTCCATTAAGTAGTTGTAAGAAATTCCGCATGCTACTATTCCTATTGATTTGTCTTTTCCGTCAATGTATTTATTGAAACCATCGTTTTCTGATGCTGCGATTAATCCTTCTTGTTTTGCTAATAATTCTCTGTATTGTACTCTTGCGTTTGCTGGAAGTAAGATGAATTGATTTTTCTTTTCTGGTAAAGTGATTTTATTTTGGTTCTTTACTGATTCTTTTCTTACAACGCCTGCACGAGAGTGTGCCATACGAGTAGTTATTCTCATCATTACTGGTACATGGAATTTTTCTGATAGTTCAAATCCATAATGTACCATATCGTATGCTTCTTGTTGATTGCTTGGTTCTAAAACTGGTATCAATGCAAAATCACCATAGAAACGTGAGTCTTGCTCATCTTGTGATGAGTGCATGCTTGGGTCGTCTGCTGCTATGTATATCAACCCTCCATTAGCTCCTGTGATTGCAGAGTTCATGAATGGGTCTGCTGCTACGTTGATTCCTACGTGTTTACAACAGAACATTGCTCTTTTTCCTGCATAACTCATTCCTAAAGCAGCTTCCATAGCTGTTTTTTCATTAGCTGCCCAATTGCTTCTTATGCCTAATTCTTTTGCTTGCTTAGAGTCTTGAATATACTCTGTTATTTCTGTGGAAGGTGTGCCAGGATAAGCAAATACACCTGATAATCCAGCGTCTATTGCTCCTTGTGCTATTGCCTCATCTCCCAACAAAAGTAATTTATCCATTGCTATATTTTTTTTAATTTATTACTCCTATTTATAAGAAAACGCAAAACTAATAATATTTTTAGACCTAAGCAAATTTTTTCTAAGAAATAATTTGAAAAACCAAAGAAAAAATCAAATATTTCTTTGGTTTAATCTTTTCTTTCTTTGATAAAAAGTGCGTCACTAATCAATATTAGTCCAATACTAATTAAACTGCTTATTAATATTCTAAGCAAAAGATTTAATATTTCTGCAAAAGAGAATGATTCTATTAAAATGTAGATTGTAGTGTGCAAAAACACTATTGAGGAAGTAAATCCTAAGAAGGACAAAAAGCCCATTTCTGCTATTGAAGGACGAAATGTATTGTTATCAAAGTTGTTTACAAACCAAGAAAGCATCATCGGTTTTATTGTTGCAGTGAGTGTTGCTGTAGCTGTATGAAATCCTAACTGAGCGGAAAACACATCCATTGTAAACCCCATAAGAAAACCTAATATCATTACTATCCATTTTGGGAAACTATTAGGCAAAAGGATTATAAACCATATATATATTAATGGTTGCATATATCCAAATAACTGAATATTGTTTAGTAATAATATTTGTGCGAGTGATATTAATATAAATTGTAATATTGTTGTAAAAATTGTTCTACTCATTGTCTTTTATACTTTTTTCCAATATATCTTGTTCTACTTTAAAAAGATTTCTCACAACATAAACATATTCTAACTTATTGTAGTCTGCTGAAAATTCAAACTCTATATTGTAAAATCCTGATGAAGGATCTTTTTTAAAGTTTTTTACATAGCCTACTTCTATCCCTTCTGGATAATTTCTTGAATATCCACTTGTTATAAGTGTATCTCCTTTTTTTATTGGTATAGATGATGGCATTTCTTTCACTTGCCCTAATCTATAATCATCTCCTTCCCAAACCATTGTCCCTGTTGCTTGAGTGCGTTTGTTTTTAACTGCTATTTTTGTATCTTGATGAAGCACTGTCATAACAAGCGAGAAATTAGAAGTAGCATTTACTACCAAACCAAGCAAACCGTTTGGAGTTATCACACACATATCTTTCAATACTCCATTAGACATTCCTTTATTTAGCATAAAGTAATTATTTCTTTTATTGATTGTTTTTGATATTACGGTTGCTTCTATGAATGTAAAACGTTGTTTATAGACTGTATCTTCTACTTGCATTTCTTTTTCAGTATATTTAACAAAAGATTTCTCTATTTGAGCCCTTAGCATAGCATTTTCTTTTGATAAAGCTTCGTTTACTGAGGCTAAGTAAAAGTATTTTGTTATTTTATTGCTTTGTTCATAAATTGCCCCTGAGATATTGTTTGCTACATTGACTATCGCCGAACCTTGATAGTAGGAATTGCGTGAGATTAGATAAATTGCAACGCCCTCTAACAACAAAAAAAGAAAAACGAAATAGTATCTTTTTAAAAATCTAATTAAATTATTCATTTTATTATTTTGATTTCTGTTGCAAAAGTAAATATAAATTTTGTTATTGTAAAGAAAAAGTATAATTTTGCATACAATAACTATTTAAATTTAAAAAGAAATGAGAAATAAATTATTGAGTTTGTTAGCTATTTTTATAGCTGTATTCACTTTTTCAAGTTGTGAAGACGTAGAAGAGTTGGCTGGAAGTGTTGATATTACTATTGACAAGGAAACTTATCACCTTCCTACCGCAGTGTTTTATTCTAATGGTGATAACACTTTTATTACAGGAAGTAACATAAAACAATCTGTTGCCTTAAAAATAAAAGATGTTAATGTTGGTAAAAAAACTCTTGGATTAGGTAAAACTATTTTGAGTGCAGTAGGCAATCTTAGTGATATTGCTTCAATGGAAAACACTCTTATATATGTTCCTACTTCTGGTATCGAGAAAGATGGCATGACTGCTTTGTATGGAACTATTACTTTTTCAAAGGTAACCAATAATGTGATAGAAGGAACTTTTGAAGGTGGTGGAATTAAAACCTCTATCATAGATGAAATGGGAGATGTTAGTATAACTGAAATTGAAGAATTAATTACCGAGTTCTCTGGCGAATTTACTGCAATCGGAGTAACTACAAAATAACAAATAATAAGGAGTTGCCAATTTGACAACTCCTTATTTTATATTAATCCATTATCCACAAAACTATAATAACAGTCATCTACTCCTATTATTATATGGTCTAATACTTGTATAGACATTATTCTTCCTGCCTCTACAATCATTTTTGTTGTATTTATATCTGCATTACTTGGTTTAATATCTCCACTCGGGTGATTATGTGCTAATATAATTTTCACAGCATTGTTTTCTAAGGCTGCTTTAAAAACAATTTTTCTATCCACAAGTGTTTCATTTATTCCTCCATGGCTTATTGGTACCACCCTTATTAATTTATTGGAATTAGTTAACAACAACACAAAAAAACTTTCAACATCTTTTTCTAACAAGTAATGAGCCACAGCATTGTATGCATCATTTGAGCCACTTATTATAGAGCGTTGCAAAGCCGTAGATTGCTTTCTTCTATATCCAAGTTCTAAGGCTGCAACTATGCTTATAGCTTTTGCAGGTCCTACCCCCTTAAAACGATTACAATAATCCTTATAAGAAAGTTTACTCAATTCACTAAGATTGTTACCTACACTTAGCAATATCTCTTTTGCAAGTTCTACAGCGTTTTTCTCTTTATTACCTCCTCCAAGAATAATTGCAAGAAGTTCCGCATTAGTCAAGCTTTGCCTGCCTAAATTCATCAATTTTTCTCTCGGACGATCTGCCTCGTCCCAATTCTTTATTGTAGTCTTTATTTTTTGATATTCTTCCATTGAGTAAATTCTTATTTTCTATGCAAAAGTATTATTTTTTTACATAATTTCTTGTGTTATAAAGAAAAAGTAGTAATTTTGCAAACTCCAATTTAGGTAATCAGCGACCCGTTATTATCCTATGGTTAGCTAAATTGAGAAAAGCAAGTTATTGAATTTCAAGAATCTTACTTGCCCGTTTGATTCTTAAAATTCAAACAAAAAAGAGTTTATTTAGTATTATAAAAAACGTAGAAGAAAAGCAAAAATGGGAACATTAAGCTATAAAACAGTATCAGTAAGCAAAGAAAATGCAAAAAAAGAATGGATTGTTATTGATGCTGAAAACGAAGTCGTAGGACGTTTAGCAACAAAAGTTGCAAACATATTAAGAGGTAAACACAAACCTTGCTTCACACCTAATGCTGATTGTGGAGATTATGTAATAGTTATCAATGCTGATAAAGTAAGATTCACAGGTAAGAAACTTACTGATAAGGTTTATGTAAGACACACAGGTTATCCAGGAGGACAACGTTTTACTACTCCAAAAGAATTATTATCTAAATTCCCTATAAGAGTAGTTGAACACGCTGTAAAAGGAATGTTACCAAAAAATAAATTAGGAAGTCAATTATATAGAAATCTTCACGTTGTTGCAGGACCAGAACATAAATTTGAAGCACAACAACCAAGATTAGTAAACCTTAATGAAATCAGATAAGAGATATGGAAGGAGTAATAAACACTATAGGTAGAAGAAAATGTGCTGTTGCTAGAATTTATATGAAACAAGGTAACGGTTCTATAATTGTAAACGGAAGAGATTACAAAGAATACTTCCCAACAGCTCCATTACAATACATTTGCCGTCAAGCTTTTGAAACAATCGGAGCAGAAGGACAATGGGATGTAAAAGCTAACTTAGATGGTGGTGGAATTTCTGGACAAGCAGAAGCTTTACGTATGGCTATTGCAAGAGCTTTATGCGAAGCTAACATAGAAGATAGAGGTGCATTGAAAGCAAAAGGCTTGTTAAAGAGAGACCCTCGTATGGTTGAAAGAAAAAAACCAGGTCAAAAGAAAGCAAGAAAACGTTTCCAATTCAGCAAACGTTAATATATGGATATTGTTTAGTATCCAAATTGATAAGATTTGTAAAAAAACAACTACTTATCAATTGATAGTAAATTAGGAATGTAAACAAAAAAGAAAAAAGAAATGATAGATTTTAATCAAATGCTTGATGCAGGTGTACACTTTGGTCACCTAAGAAGAAAATGGAATCCAAAAATGGCTCCATACATCTATATGGAACGCAATGGTATTCACATTATAGATTTACACAAAACAGCAGCAAAAGTTGAAGAAGCTTCAGCAGCTTTAAAACAAATAGCAAAATCAGGAAAGAAAATTTTGTTTGTTGCAACTAAGAAACAAGCAAAAGATATAGTTGCTGAAAGAGTAAAAAGAACAAATATGCCATTTGTAACAGAACGTTGGCCAGGTGGAATGCTTACAAACTTTGTTACAATTAGAAAAGCAATCAAAAAAATGAACTCTTTAGAAAAATTATTAGCTGATAAAGATACTACAGCTATTTCAAAAAGAGAAAGATTGCAAATAACAAGAGAAAAAGCAAAATTAGAAAAGAACTTAGGTTCAATAGCTGATCTTACACGTTTACCATCTGCATTATTCATTGTTGACATAAACAAAGAACACATCGCAGTTGCAGAAGCAAAACGTTTGAATATCCCAACTTTTGCTATGGTTGACACAAATTGCGACCCTAATGCAGTTGATTTCCCTATACCTGCAAACGATGATGCTTCAAAATCAATTTCATTAATCTTAGATTACGTTTGTAAAGCAATAGAAGAAGGTTGTCAAGAAAGAAAAATGGACAAAGATACTCGTATTGCAGAAGAAGCAGAAGCAGAAGAAAGATTAGCAACAGAACTTTTAGACGATGAAGTAGCTCCAGAAGAAGCTCAAAACAAAGTTAAAAAAGTTAAAGCTGTTGCAGAAGATGGCGAAAGACGTCCAAGAAGACAAGTAAAAAAGAAATAAGAACCCTTAAAACGTAAATAAAAATGGCAAATATAACAGCTGCAGCCGTTAATGAACTAAGAAAACGTACAGGCGTTGGAATGATGGACTGTAAAAAAGCCTTAGTTGAATGCGATGGCGATATGGATAAAGCAATAGATTATCTTCGTGAAAAAGGACAAAAACTTGCTGCAAAAAGAGCTGACAGAGATGCAAGCGAAGGAGCAGTTTTAGCAACAGTAAACGCAGATAAAACATTTGCAGCAGTAATAATGATGAACTGCGAAACAGACTTCGTAGCTAAAAACGAAGACTTCGTAGCATTCACAAGAGAAGTACTTCAAACAGCAGTTGATGCAAAAGCAAAATCATTGGAAGAAGTAATGGCTTTAACAATAAACGGTTTAAGCGTTGAAACAATGATTGTAGAACAAGTAGCAAAAATAGGAGAAAAGATAACATTATCACACTACTATCCTATTGAAGCAGTTGCAACTTACGCATACGTTCACCCAGGTAACAGAATGGCATCAGTTGTTGGACTTTCAAAAGCAGGATATGACGAAGAAGGAAAAGAAATGTCAATGCAAGTAATCGCTGGACGTCCAGTAGCATTGAACAAAGAATCAGTTCCAGCTGAAATCATAGAAAGAGAAATGGAAGTTTATCGTGGACAAGTGAGAGAAGAAGGAAAACCAGAAGACATGGTTGAAAAAATAGCACAAGGAAAGCTAAACAAATTCTTCAAAGAAAGCACTTTGTTAAGCCAAGAATACACTCGCGAAGCAAAAGTAAGCGTAGAAGAACACTTGAAAAAGATAGACAAAGATTTGACTGTTACTGCTTTCCAAAGAGCAGAATTAGGAGAATAATAAACCAACAAAATAAAAAAGGAAGCCTTAATTGTGCTTCCTTTTTTTTATTTTTGCAAAATGGAAAAAGTAAGAGCAAAAAAACATCTTGGGCAACACTTTCTCAAAGACGAAACAATAGCAGAAAAAATTGCCTATTCCCTATTAGAAGAAGCAGAAGTATTAGAAATAGGTCCAGGAATGGGCGTATTAACCAAATACCTAATTGAAAATCCCAAAGTAAAACACCTCAAAGTCGTAGAAATCGACACCGAAAGCGTAGAATACCTACACAAAAACTACGCACAATTACAAGAAAACATAATATCGGCAGACTTTCTGAAAATGGATTTAAACACCATTTACGAAAACACCTTTGCCATAATGGGCAACTTTCCCTATAACATCTCAAATCAAATCCTTTTTAAGCTATTTGAAAACAAAGACAAAGCCACACAACTCGTAGGAATGTTTCAAAAAGAAGTAGCAGAAAGAGTATGTGCAAACTCAGGCAACAAAACCTACGGCATACTCTCCGTTTTACTCTCAGCATACTATGAAATAGAATACCTATTCACCGTACACGAACACGTATTTGACCCACCACCAAAAGTAAAATCAGCAGTAATACGCCTAAAACGCAATAACGTAAAACAATTAGACTGTAACGAACAACTATTTGTAAAAGTAGTAAAAACAGCCTTTAACCAAAGACGAAAAATGATACGTCAAAGTCTCAAACCCCTTGGAATGAACCTTGAAGACATAGACTCAGAACTACTAACCAAAAGAGCAGAACAATTAACCGTAGAACAATTCATAAACATAACCAATAAATTAAAATGATTAGCGTAGGATTTATAATAGAAGTAATATTATTAGCAATAGCACTATCAATGGACTCATTCACAGTATCAATTACCTGTGGATTACAAAAATGTATGTGCAAAAAAAGAACATTACTCCTTGCCTTTTGCTTTGGAATATTCCATGTCTTAATGATTTCATTAGGAAGTCTTTTAGGAGAAGTCTTTCTTATCTTCATGTCAAAAGTCGATCATTGGATAGCCTTTGTACTCCTTGCGATAATCGGTATAAAAATGATAATGGAAGGCAGACAATTCAAACTAAAAGAAAAAATCTTTGACATAAGCAGCATAAAAGTAATATTAACCCTTGCCCTTGCAACCTCTATGGACGCTTTTGTCGTAGGAATAGGCTTTCCATTAAAATACACCTTCCTTCAAATCCTAATATCCCTTGCAATAATCTTCATTGCCCTCTTTGTAATCTCACTAATAGGCGTAAGAATGGGCGAAAAAGTACGCTTTATCAAACCTCGCTTTGCACTATTCTTAGGAGGTATAATCCTAATCGGCATAGGCGTAAAAACACTCTTAGAACACACCGTCTTTTAAAAAGAGAATAGAAAATATTTATGGAGATAATTTCTTAAAATGTTATACTTTTAAACTATCTTTATCAAGTAAAAATTCATAAATATTCATAAAGATTACTCCTTTTTCATTTTGATAACGTTTAATAGGATCCTCTGTAATAACAAACTTTTGAAAATTATCTCTAATATTTAATAAAGAACGCAATTCTTGATCATACTTTTCTTTCGTAGGCAATCGTAATGCAGATTGTATATAGCAACGTTTACTTCCTTCATTACATACAAAATCAACCTCTAATTGCTTACGCTGACTTACACCTTCTTCATTTTTTGTATTTATTATTACAACACCAACATCAACCAACAATTCACGAATACGTAATTCATTATATATAAGGTTCTCCATTAAATGAGTAACCTCATATTGTCTAAAATTGATTTGAGCATTACGCAATCCCAAATCCGCAAAATAATATTTAGCAGGAGTATCAATATACTTTTTACCTTTAATATCAAACCTTATAGACTTTTCTACCATAAAAACATCTTGCAATATTTCAAGATAATGACTAATAGTATTAACTGAAATGGAAACATTTTTGACTGATTTAAAAGTATTTATCAATTTATTTGGATTTATAAGACCACCTATTGATGATGCAAGAATATTGATTAACTCCTCCAACTCAGTTTCATTCTTTATTTTATATCTTTCCAATATATCGGTAAGATAAGTCTTCCTAAAAAGAGAACGAAGATACTTTATTTTTTCCTCATTAGTTTGCATAACCGCAACTTTAGGCAATCCACCAAATGTTAGATACTCTTCCAAAGCTTGTTCACGTGTACCATTAAAAACAGAAAAGAATTCACTAAATGATAAGGGAGAAATCTTAATTTCTTCACCACGACCACGAAATTCAGTAATCACATCATTAGATAAAAATTTAGAATTACTTCCCGTAACATAAATATCTACGTTAGGAATTTTTAGATAACTATTCAATACATCTTCAAATTCATCAACCAATTGCACCTCATCAAGCATAACATAATACATTCCCTCTTTTGAAATACGAGCATCTATATATTCAAGTAAAGCATCCGGATTTCTAAGCTCCTTATTTCTGCGGTCTTCCAAATCAATCTTTATTATATGTTCATCATCAACATTACGAGATTTTAAATAATTATAAAAAATATTAAAAATAAGATACGATTTCCCACAACGGCGAATGCCTGTAATAACCTTAATCATATCATTATGCATACTTCTAATAAGTTTATTTAAATACAAATCACGTTTTATTTCCATAGCCAATCAATTTTTTTGCGTAAATACGCATTTTTATTCAGCAAAAGTAAATAAAGTTTTTGAAAAACAAAGACTATTTGCCATTTTAGTTGCAATAATCTTCATTTCCCTATTCACAATCTCACTAATCGGCGTAAAAACACTCTTAGAACACACCGTTTTTTAAATGCTAATGTTATAGATTTAAGATAAGATTGTAGAAAATAAAAAACTTTCCCTATCACTTAACGCCAAATGCTTACGATATTTTCGGCAAACAAAATCTTAGTCCGAAATTTTTAAAATATTTAGCCTTAATAAAAATCACTAAATCAAAGACTTAACTTTTTAGAGCCATAAAAACGCAAATTATTTCTTTGTTTTAGCTGATTTTTTTCTTTGTTTTTGAAAAATATTTCTTTACTTTATTAAATTATTTCTTGATTTTAGAAAATTATTTCT
>CALDHX010000005.1 GCA_937901525.1 uncultured Bacteroidales bacterium | reverse complement strand
ATATTTATTATTATATATATTATTATTGTCTCCATACTGTGGAGTGTCGACTCCACGCTGTGGAGGGTTGTCTCCATATTGTGGAGGGTCGTCTCCAAACTGTGGGAAAAAAAAGCAAAGAAAAAAATAAAAAAAACAAAGAAAAATTTTCAAAAATCAAAGAAAAAAGTTCAAAAATCTTTGTTTTTTTAGGTCTCAATGTAAATATTTCGTATATTTGCAGTTTCTTAACAAAACAAGTAAGTAAAATAATAAATTAACATTAACACGATATGGATTTTAGTTTCACTAAACAAGAAGAATTATTCTTGCAAATGATTAGAGAGTTTGCAGAAAATGAAGTAAAACCTCTTGCAGCAGAGATTGATGACCTTGAACGTTTCCCAGAAGAAACTGTTGAAAAAATGGGAAAGATTGGTATTATGGGTATTCCTGTTCCAAAAGAATATGGTGGACAAGGTGGTACTAATCAAATGTACACAATGGCAGTTGAGGAACTTTCAAGAGTTTGTGCAACAACAGGTGTTGTAGTTTCGGCTCACACTTCTTTGTGTATAGCTCCTATTATGGAAAACGGAACAGAGGAACAAAAACAAAAATATCTTCCTAAGCTTGCAAGCGGTGAATGGATTGGTGCTTTTGGTCTTACTGAACCTAATGCAGGTACTGATGCTGCTATGCAACAAACAACTGCTGTTGAAGAAGAAGACGCATACGTTTTAAATGGTAGTAAGATTTTCATCACTAATGCTGGTTATGCTCACGTTTATATCGTGTTTGCAATGACAGATAAAAGCCTTGGAAATAAAGGAATCTCTGCTTTCATAGTTGAAAAAGGAACTCCTGGTTTTTCAATCGGTAAGAAAGAAAAGAAACTTGGTATTAGAGGTTCGGCTACTTGTGAGTTGATTTTTGAAAATTGTAGAATACCAAAAGAAAACTTACTTGGAAAGGTTGGAAAAGGTTTTGGTATTGCAATGAAAACTCTTGATGGTGGTCGTATTGGTATTGCTTCTCAAGCCTTAGGTATTGCACAAGGAGCAATGGACGAAACTGTTAAATATACAAAAGAAAGAAAACAATTCGGTAGAGCAATTGCTCAATTCCAAAATACTCAATTCCAATTGGCAGAAATGGAAACTAATGTTAATGCTGCAAGATTCCTTGTTAGAAGTGCTGCATATAGAAAAGACAATGGTTTACCTTATTCAAAAGATGCTGCGATGGCAAAACTTTTCGCTGCTCAAACTGCAATGGAAGTAACAACAAAGGCTGTTCAACTTCACGGAGGATATGGCTATACAAGAGAATATCCTGTTGAAAGAATGATGAGAGATGCTAAGATTACAGAAATATACGAAGGAACAAGTGAAGTTCAACGTATGGTAATTGCTGCTGCTTTGTTGAAATAAGAGAAAAAGAATTTAATAAGTATAATAAGAAAAATAATATAAAGATGAAAATAGTAGTTTGTATAAAGCAAGTTCCTGATACAACTGAGGTGAAACTTGATCCTAAGACAGGAACCCTTATTAGAGACGGTATTCCATCTATCATCAACCCTGATGACAAAGGAGGTTTGGAATATGCACTTCAATTAAAAGAACAATATGGTGCAGAAGTAACAGTTATCACAATGGGACCTCCTCAAGCAGAAGCAGTTCTTAGAGAAGCTTTCGCAATGGGTGCTGATAGAGCAATTCTTTTAACAAGTCGTAAGTTTGCAGGTGCTGATACTCTTGCAACTTCTAATGCTTTGGCTGGTGCATTGAGAGTTTTAGATTATGATTTAATACTTGCAGGTCGTCAAGCAATCGATGGAGATACTGCACAAGTAGGTCCTCAAATTGCAGAACACTTAGGTATTGCACAAGTTAGTTATTTGGAAGACTTAGAATTTGATGGCAAAAAGACTTTCCGCATAAAGAAACAATTGGAAGATGGTTATCAAATAGTAGAGGTTGAAAGTCCTTGTCTTTTAACTTGTCTTGCATCTGCTGTTAAGCCAAGATATATGAGTGTTAAAGGCATTGTAGAGGCTTGGGATAAAGAAGTAGAAATTTGGACAGAAGAAAAAATCGAAGTAAGCGAAGAAAAACTTGGTTTAAAAGGCTCTCCTACTAAGGTTAAAAAAGCAGGAGCAAAAGAAATGAAAGCAGCAGGTCAAGTTCATGATGGTCTTTCACCAGAGGAAGCAGCTGATTTAATCATTGCCAAATTAAAAGAAAAATACATTATCTAACAAAATTAAAGAAAGAATACAATGGATAAATCACAATATAAAAACGTCTTCGTATTTTGCGAACAAAGAGAAGGCAAATTGCAAAACGTTGCATTAGAATTGTTGGGTAAGGCTCACGATTTAGCAAAAGATTTAGATCAACAAGTGTATGCAATGTTATTAGGACACAATGTGAAGAACCTTGCACAAGACTTAATCGCTCACGGTGCTGACAAAGTATTGGTTTGCGATGATGAGGCTCTTGCAACCTACACAACAGAACCTTACACTCAAGCAATTTATCAAATAATATGCGATGAAAAACCTTCAATCGTTCTTATTGGAGCAACAACAATAGGAAGAGATTTAGGTCCAAGACTTTCTGCAAGAGTAACAACAGGTTTGACAGCTGACTGTACAAAACTTGAAATTGCAGAAGATAAAGAACTTTGGTCAACTCGTCCTGCATTTGGAGGAAACCTTATGGCTACTATCGTATGTCCTGATCACCGTCCTCAAATGTCAACAGTTCGTCCTGGCGTTATGAAAGCTATGGAAGCAGATGCAAATAGAAAAGGTGAAATCATTGACTATACTATCAATTTTGACAGAGAAAAATTCCGTGTAAAAGTATTGGAAACTGTTAAAAGTACAGATAATATGGTTGATATTTCAGAAGCTAAAATTCTTGTATCAGGTGGACGTGGAGTTGGTACAAAAGAAGGCTTTGAAATGCTTGGTGAATTAGCTAAATTGTTGAAAGGAGAAGTTTCTTCTTCAAGAGCATGTGTTGATGCAGGAATTATAGGACACGAAAGACAAGTAGGACAAACAGGAAAAACTGTTAGACCTGACCTTTACTTAGCTTGTGGTATCTCAGGTGCTATTCAACACCTTGCAGGTATGGAAGAAAGTGAATTAATCATTGCTATCAACAAAGATAAGTTTGCTCCAATTATGTCGGTTGCAGATTTAGGAATTGTTGGTGATGCAAAGAAAATCATTCCTATCTTAACTGAAAAATTAAAACAAATAGTTAAATAAAAAAATAAAAGGCTGATTTAATTTTTAAATCAGCCTTTATTTTTTTTATTAGGTTTTTCTTTTCTCTTTCTTTGCTGCTGGGAAAAGAATATTGTTGAGTATTAAACGATAACCTGAGGAATTAGGATATAAATCAAGGTCTGTAACCGGATCACCTACATAATGACTATAATCTTCTGGGTCATGACCTCCAAGATACGTCCATGTACCTTTTCCGTATGTGCCATGAATGTAGCGAGCCTCACCAAGTGCAGCATTTTCTCCAAGTATTAAGACTGAGGATTTAAGAACGTTTTTCATAAATGCTGTTGTTTGTCCCATAAATCCTTTTACTACCTTGCTGTGATTTTGAGTAAGCATTGTAGGAACCCAATCCCATTTTGCTGAAAAGTCAAATAGGACAAAGAAATCGTCCTTTTCTTTCACTTGTCTTGAACGACTTTGTGGCACATCTATATTTGACACCTCGTATGTATAAGGATCGGTAACTATTGTAAAATTCTCAAAGGCAAAGCATTTACTAAAATCAAGTTTTTCTTGTGCCATAGGGTCAATAGGGTCATAATCAAATACCTCTGAACATATATCTACTCCCTCTGCTGCAAGTGCTATATCAAAACTATCGGGTGCAGAACACATTGCAAACATAAAGCCCCCTCCTACTACGAAATCTCTAATTTTCTTTGCAACTGCAAGTTTTAAGTCTGAAACCTTATTAAAACCTAATTGTTTTGCTGTTTGTTCTTGCAATGCCACATCGTCTTGATACCATTTCTTATTTCTATATGAAGCCCAAAATTTTCCATATTGTCCTGTAAAATCCTCGTGATGAAGATGTAACCAATCATATAAAGGCAAAACATCATTCATTACTTCCTGATCATAAACTATATCGTAAGGAATTTCAGCGTATGTCAAAACAAGTGTTACTGCATCGTCCCAAGGCAATTTGTTTTTAGGAGAATAAACTGCTATCTTGGGTACTTTTTGTAATTTTACTACATCTTGATTTACGCTTGGAGCTGATATTTCTTCTAATACTTGTGAATATTGCGAAGGTGTAACGATGTAATAACTCACACCTTTAAGCCTACAAATAGTTTCAATCTCTTTTGAATAAGACATTGCAAAAGCACCTCCTTGATAGTTCAACATCCAATCTACTTCATACTCCTTAGATAGTGCTTTATATGCTACACCGTATGACTTCAAGTGATTCTTTTGACTTTCGTCCATTGGAATAATCAAAAAGTTTGCCTTTGCTTGAAAAGACAAGGAAAGCAAAAAGAATATCGCTATAATATTAGAAAGGTATCGTTTCATCTTTTTCTAAGGTAGTGTTTACTTCTTTGTTGAATTTAGAATTAAGAATTATAGCCTCTTGTGGTTGCATTGCATCGTGCATATTCTCAAATCTAACAAATCTTTCTACAAATCTTAGATTCACATCTCCCGGCTCTCCTGAACGATGCTTTGCAATAATAAGTTTTGCTAATCCTTCGGTACTCATTCCGTTTTCTACATCTATGCCATAGTAAGAAGGACGATAAACAAACATTACCATATCCGCATCTTGCTCAATTGCTCCTGATTCTCTAAGGTCGGAGAGTTGAGGACGCTTACTTCCTCCTCTTGTTTCTACCGCTCTTGAAAGCTGTGAAAGTGCCATAATCGGAACTCCTATTTCTTTTGATAAGGCTTTTAATTGTCTTGATATATAAGAAATTTCTTGTTCACGATTACCACCGGTTTTCATCGTATCTCCACCTGACATTAGTTGCAAATAATCAATAAAAACCATTTGAATATCGTACTTTTGTTTCAAACGCCTACACTTTGCTCTTAGTTCAAAAATTGTCAAACCAGGATTATCATCAATATACATAGGAGCATGAGCCAAAGCATTAGTTTTACTTCTTAATTGTTCTTTTTCCCAATCTTGCAACTCACCTTTTAGCTTAAACTTCTTAGCATCAATTCCACTTTCGGCTGCAATCAAACGCGACATTAACTCTGTTGCAGTCATTTCAAGAGAAAAGATAGCCACAGGTTTATTAAAATCCACAGCCATATTCCTTGCCATAGTAAGAGCTAAGGCTGTTTTTCCCATAGCAGGTCTTGCTGCCAAAATCAACAAAGTTCCCTTTTGAAAACCACCCGTTCTTGCATCTAAATCATTAAAACCTGTAACCACTCCCATAGCATCATCTTGGGAATTTTGATTAGCCTCAATTTCTTTTAACGTATTTGCCAAAAGAGAATCCATAGAATGAAAATCACTCTTAAAACTACTATCGTTAATCTCCAAGAACTTTGTTTCCGTTCTGTCCAAAAGGTTCAAAACGTCCATTGTATCATCATAAGAATCACGAAGAGTTTCCGTACTCACTCTAATAAGTTCTCTTTGAATAAACTTTTCCGAAAGAATTCTAACATGATATTCAATATGAGCAGCAGAAGTAATACGACTTGTAAGAGAAACCAATTTTTCAAGTCCTCCTACCATTTCAAAATTACCATCTTTCTTCAACTGATCGCTAACACTTAACAAATCAACAGGCTTTCCATCTCTAAACAAAGAAGTGATTGCTCTATAAATAAACTCATTTGCTTCAACATAGAAATATTCAGCCTTTAAAATATCAATAGAATTAGTAATTGCATTTTGATCTAAAAGCAAAGCTCCTAAAACAGATTCCTCAACCTCAATTGCCTGAGGAGGAACCTTTCCATTAATATTAAACGCCTCTTCCTGTGCCGCTCTTTGTGAGCGTTGTCTCCTAACAGTTTTACTTAATTGTTGTAATTGTTCCATAACTTGCAAAGATACTATTATTTTTTGTATTAACTTTGCAGAGTGAAAAAATAATACAAGCTATGCTATTGAATATACCATACGATGAATATGAAAAGAAATTACTTTCCTCTTGTGAATTATGCCCAAGAAAATGTAAAGTAAATAGATTAAAAGGCGAAAAAGGATTCTGCAACACCGATGCCAATATCAATATTTCCCTAATCTGCAATCACAAAGGAGAAGAACCCATTATATGTAAAGAAAAAGGGATTTGTAACATATTCTTTTCTCATTGCAACCTCCAATGCCTATATTGTCAAAACAAACAAATAAGCAACAATAAAATAAAGGTAGCATCAGCCTATAACGACTTTGAAGAAGTAATAAAAGACATAAAAAAAGTATTATCGGAAAGCGAAAACACCATAGGCTTCGTATCTCCCTCACACAATATCCCACTAATGCGAGCAATCATAAGACGCCTACATAGCGAAGGAATATTTCCTCAAATAATCTACAACACAAACGCATACGACAATCCTGAACGCTTAAAAGAAATAGAAGAATTAATAGACATTTACCTACCCGACTATAAATATTCCGACACTCAGCTTGCAAAAGAATTATCCATAGCCGAGGATTATCCTGAAAAAGCCCTTGAAGCAATAAAAGAAATGTATAGACAAAAAGGAAACCGAGGAATAATTATAAGACACTTAGTTTTACCAACCAAAACAGAGAACACAAAAAACGCTTTACTAAACATAAGCGATATATCACTCAACTTACGCATCTCTTTAATGAGTCAATACACACCATGCGAAAAACACAAACAAGAATATCTAAATCAATACTTAGATTCAAAAGACTATGAACAACTATGCGATTACTTTTACGAAATAGGGCTATCCAACGGTTGGTTTCAAGACCCAAGTTCAGCAGATAATCTCATACCCGATTTTGAAACCAACACATGGAGTAGCAAATAAGAGAATTTTTTCTAAGAAAAATCACAAAAAAGCAAAGAAAAAATTTGAAAAAGCAAAGAAAAAATTTTCTTTTTTTAAGGTTTGTAAATTTAATATTTTTATATAAATTTGCACTATTGTGTATTGAATACATTTTTACCTAAAAAAATTTATAATTCTTATGAAAAAAATAATCACCTTAGGTTTTGTTTTGCTCGGTCTGCAACTTCATAGTCAAACTCTTGAAGAATGTCATAGGCTTGCAAAGGAAAACTATCCCGAAATAAAACGTTATGAATTGATTGACAAAAGCGAGCAATATAACATAAAGAATGCTCTTATGGCATGGGCTCCTCAAATCAACATTTCTGCACAAGCAACTTATCAATCGGCAAGCCCTACCTATCCCGAAGTCTTTAATGCTTTTCTTGCTATGAATGGAATAGATATGCTTGGGATTGACAAACTACAATACAAAGCCGCAATAGATGTAAATCAAACTATTTGGGACGGAGGCTATACAAAAGCAAATCTTGATATAGCAAAGGCTGATGCAAAGACTGAAAGAAAACAAAATGAAATTGCTTTATACAACTTACAATCAAGGGTTAATGATATTTACTTTGGAGTATTACTTTTAGAAGAAAGAAAGTCTCAAACAGAAAACTTGATTGAGGTTTTAGAAAGCAATCTTAGTCGCATAAAAGTATATCAAAAGAATGATATAGCAATGCAATCCGATGTTGATGCGATAGAAGTAGAGGTTTTAACAGCGAAACAAAATCTTGAACAAGTAAAATCATCTCTTAAATCGTATAGACAAATGCTTGAAATCTTTATTGGGCAAAGCCTAAAAGATGAAAAATTACAACGCCCTGCGATGCCACAAATTGCAAATCAAACTTCAAACCGTGCAGAGCTTCAACTCTTTGAGCTACAAAAAGAAAAACTTTCTTCTCAACGCAAGCTTATAAATTCATCTTTAATGCCACATTTTTCTTTGTTTGGACAAGTTTATTATGGCTATCCAGGGTTAGATATGTTTAAGTCAATGATGGAAAACAACCCTGATTTAAACGCCATAGCAGGCATTAGAATGAGTTGGAACTTAGGAGGATTTTACACAAAGAAGAACAATCTTAACAAAATCTTGATAGCAGAAAGACAAATAGAACTTCAAAAAGATGTTTTCCTTTTTAACACAAATTTGCAACTCTCTCAAAACAATTCGGAGATAGAACGCTTAAAACAAGCCTTAATTGAAGATGAAAAAATCATAGACTTACGCCGTTCAATACGCATTGCGGCAGAGTCGAAGATGGAAAACGGATTGATAGATGCAACAGAGCTTTTAGAAAAGATTAACCAAGAGGCTTCAAGTCTTATCAACCGCAGCCAACACGAAATAGAATTATTACAAAACATTTATAAAATAAAACAAACCCTTAATCAATAAGAATTATGAAAAAGATTATTTATATCATAGCAGCATTAAGTTTAGTGGCTTGCAACAAGACTGATAAATTTGACGCACAAGGTACATTTGAAGCAAGAGAAATAACAATATCTTCCGAAGCCAATGGAAAAATCATTAGTTTCCAAGCCGATGAAGGCTCAGAGATTAAAGCCGATGAAACACTTGGACAAATCGATACAATGCAATTGCATTTTCAACGCAAACAACTCTCTGCACAACTCTCTGCCTTACTTGCCTCACGTCCCGATACTCAAAAACAAGTAGCCTCTTTACAGGAACAAATCGCTAAACAAAAAAGCGAATTAAAGAGAGTAGGAAATATGTTGAAAGACAATGCTGCAACCAAAAAACAATATGAGGACATAGAGGCTCAAATAAAGATTTTAGAAACACAACTTTCTGCAACCCTTTCAACACTTAACAAAAACACTACTTCAATCAACGAAAACGCTCTTGCTCTTGAAGCTCAAATAGCATCATTAGAAAATAGGATTTCAAAATGCAAAATCACCTCTCCAATCAATGGAACAATACTTGTAAAATATGCACAAGAAGGAGAAATAGCCGTTGGGGGCAAACCTCTTTTAAAGATAGCAGACCTTGAAAATATTTATCTAAGAGCCTATTTTACAAGCGAGCAACTGCCAAAAATTAAAGTGGGAAACAAAGTAAAAGTAATTGCAGACTTTGGAGCAGAAGAGCGATATGAATATGAAGGAAAAATAAGTTGGATTTCACCTCAATCGGAATTTACTCCAAAAAGCATACAGACAGCAAATTCGAGAGCAAACCTTGTTTATGCCGTTAAAATTGCAGTTAAGAACGATGGACGCTTAAAATTAGGACTTTCGGGCGAAGTAATTTTGTAAGATGAACGCAATAGAGATAGAAAATATTTCAAAACAATTTGGCAAAGTCAAAGCCTTAGATAATGTTTACTTGGAGATAAAACAAGGAGAATGCTTTGGGCTTATTGGACCTGACGGAGCAGGAAAGACAACTCTTTTTAGAATACTTACAACCCTTATCACAGCCGATGCAGGCAAAGCAAGAGTAAATGGATTTGACGTTGAAAAAGATTATTTGGAAATAAGAAAATGTGTAGGTTATATGCCTGGCAGATTTTCTCTTTATCAAGATTTGTCGGTTGAGGAAAATCTTGAATTTTTTGCAGCACTTTTCAACACTAAAATCAAGGATTCTTATAGCCTTATTGAGCCTATTTACAAACAAATAGAACCTTTTAAAAATCGCCGTGCAGGAAAACTTTCAGGAGGTATGAAACAAAAACTCGCACTCTCTTGCGCGCTTATTCATTACCCAAAAGTATTGTTTTTAGACGAGCCTACAACGGGAGTTGATGCAGTTTCAAGAAGCGAGTTTTGGGATATGCTCTCTGAGCTCAAAGCAAAAGGAATTACAATACTTGTTTCAACTCCATATATGGACGAAGCATCAAGGTGTGAGCGTATTGCACTTTGCAATGAAGGGAAAATCTTAACTACAAATACACCAAAAAACATAGTAGATAACTACAAGGAGGATTTATATGCAATAAATGCAGATAATATGTTTGAATTGCTTACTTTGGCACGCAAGGTTGAGGGCGTAAAAGAATGTTATCCTTTTGGCGAAAGTCATCATCTTGTTGTGGAAAAGGATTTTGAGAAAGATGTTTTCATAAAAGAGCTTAGCCAAATAAAGAATTTACAAATTCAAAAAACATCTCCAAGCATTGAGGATATGTTTATAAAACTTATGAAGCGATGAAAGAGGTTGTAATTTCAGTAAAAGAAATAAGCAAGGTATTTGGTGATTTTACGGCAGTTGATAAAATTAGTTTTGAGGTAAGAAAAGGAGAAATATTTGGCTTTCTTGGTGCAAACGGAGCAGGAAAAACAACCGCTATGAGAATGCTTTGTGGGCTTAGTTTCCCAAGTTGCGGAAGTGGAACGGTTGCAGGATTTGACATAATGAAACAAAGCGAAGAAATAAAGCGACATATAGGATATATGAGCCAAAGATTTTCTCTTTATAACAATCTTACGGTTTGGGAAAACATAAGATTGTTTGCAGGAATTTATGGTCTAAGCAAGCAAGAAACTAAATCAAGAGCAGAAAACATATTTAAACAACTCGATTTTGAGAAAGAACGCAACACTCTTGTAGCCTCGCTCCCACTTGGTTGGAAACAAAAACTTTCTTTCGCTATTGCAACAATACATAAACCCAAGATAGTGTTTTTAGACGAGCCAACAGGTGGAGTTGACCCTATTACAAGAAGACAATTTTGGGAAATGATTTATCAAGCCTCTAATGAAGGAACTACAATCTTTATTACAACACACTATATGGACGAGGCAGAATATTGCTCTCGTGTATCGATTATGGTAGATGGGCAAATAAGAGCATTGGATACACCTTCTAATTTAAAGAAACTTTATAATGCAGAGTCTATGGACGAGGTTTTCAGACGACTTGCAAGAGAGGCAAAAAGAGGAGAATAAAACAATGAAGACAAACTTTTTATCATTTGTAAAAAAAGAAGCTTTACATATCCTACGCGATAAAAGGACAATGATGATTGTGCTTTTGATACCTATTGTCCTTATGATACTTTTTGGTTTTGCAATATCTACCGAATTAAACAACTTAAATGTTGCAGTATCGGTTGAAAAACATTCTGAGGATATAAGACAAAAAATAGAGAAATTATCATCTAATCCTCATTTTACATTTGTAGGTTTTGTCAATCAACATCAAGCCGAAACTATGCTTCGCAGTTCAAAAGCAGATGCAGTTGTTGTTTTTGACAAAGATGGAAAAATGCAATTCCTTTTTGATGCCTCAAACACCAATACAGCTATGTCGGGAAGCATTTATTTACAAAGCGTGATGAGTGAAGAAAGCCTCTCCTCGCAAGAACTTTTCAATCTACATTTACTTTACAACCCTCAAATGAAATCGGCTTACAATTTCGTACCCGGCATTATGGGATTGATATTTATTTTGATTTGTGCAATGATGACCTCTGTTGCAATTGTAAGAGAAAAAGAAAGCGGAACAATGGAAGTATTACTTGTTTCGCCTGTAAGACCTATCAAAATCATTCTTGCAAAAATGATTCCCTACTTTGTAATCTCTTGCATAAATCTCACATCTATCCTATTAGTTTCAAGATTTTTACTTAATGTACCTTTAAGTGGTAGTTTATTAAGCATTATCTTCATTTCCCTAATCTATCTTGTACTTTCTTTATCCTTAGGATTGTTGGTCTCTACCATATCCTCCTCACAAGTAATGGCACTTTTAATCTCTGCAATGGTGATGATGATGCCTATTCTTATGCTTTCGGGTATGATATTCCCTATTGAAAACCTACCAAACATACTTCAACCTGTGCCATATATCATTCCTGCAAAATGGTATATTGAAGCAATAAGAAAACTAATGATTATGGGATTGCCAATCACAGCAGTGATAAAAGAAATCCTTATACTAATTCTTATGACTGTGGTTTTAGTATTTGTTGCTTTAAAGAAATTTAATGACAAACTTGATTAAAATATAATGAAACAATTATTCATACTTTTACAAAAGGAATTTATACAAATAAAACGAGACCCTTTCATAAAGAAACTAATTATAATGTTTCCCATTTTAGTAATGCTTGTTATGCCTTGGGTTACTACAATGGACATAAGAAATGTTTGCGTTACCATTGTAGATAAAGACAACTCCTCTCTTTCTCGAAGAATAACAAGTGATGTAAACGCATCGGAATACTTCACACTCACCTCTCCCGCTTCCTCATACAACGAAGCAAAAGCTATGTTAGAAGAATTGAAAACAGATATTATCCTTTGCATTCCGGAGAACTTTGAACGCAATCTAACAAACTCCACACCCGAAAAGATAAACATATCAGCAAATGCAGTGAACGCAACAAAAGGCTCTTTGGGAAGTCAATACCTTGTGCAAACAATAATTAGTTCAATCTCAAAACAAAACCAAGAAAAAGGCTTATTCACACACTCAGAACTTGTTACAATCAAGAATTTCTACAACGAAACACTTAACTACAAGTATTTGATGATACCTGCCTTAATGATAATCTTATTGATTGTGATTTGTGGATTTCTTTCTGCGGTAAACATAGTCATAGAAAAAGAAAATGGAACAATAGAACAAATAAACGTTACACCAATCAATCGTTTTACCTTTACCCTTGCAAAGTTAATACCTTTTTGGTTAATAGGATTATTCGTTATTTCCATTGCAATGCTTATCACTTGGTTGATTTACGGACTCGCCCCCGTAGGTTCAATAGGCTATATCTATCTTGCATCAATTTTATTCATACTTGTATTCTCCGGATTTGGCGTAATGATAGCCAATAAATCCGACAACATTCAACAAACAATGTTTGTAATGTTTTTCTTTCTCTTAACCTTTATGCTACTTAGCGGACTACTCACCCCAATCTCCTCAATGCCAAAATGGGCTCAATACGCCACAATCATTCTTCCCCCAAGATATTTTATTGATATAATGCGTGGAGTGTATCTAAAAAGCAGTGGCTTTATGGATTTATGGTATAACTTTCTTGCCTTAGGGATTTTTGCAGTGGCATTCAACCTTTTAGCCGCCAAAACCTACAAAAAACAAGGGTAAACAAAATACCCCTCAAAAAAAGCAAAGAAAAATTTCAAAAAAGCAAAGGAAAAATTTGAAAAAGCAAAGAAAAAAATAAATAAAACAAAGAAATAATTTAGCGAAACAAAGATTAACAACAAGGAGTCCAATTTACAGCATTGAGAGACGCTATCAAACCTTGATAATTAAGCGCTTTTAATTCTTGTTTCTCTAAGGCATAACTACAAAAATTCACTTTTTTATCCCACGATATTGAGACAAAATCTTTTGGAGGTTTACATTCAAGTATGCAAGATGGTGCTTGAAAAGGTTTTTCATTAGTAACGAAAGATAAATCCTTTGGTGTTGGTTGGTTAGAATAACGTTGTGGAACAAGTATTATTTGACTTGGATTCAAAACTCTACTTATTCTTGCATATACTTGCTTGGCTTCGTTTAATTTATCTGCACCAATTAACAAGTTTACGCCCGGTTTAATATTGGTTTTTGATAGTTTTACAATAAGATTTTCTACTCTTTTGATTTCGTTTTCATCTTGTGGTTGATGAATTGTTATATGTATTTTATCGGGTTGATGTTTTAATAATTTCTCCCACGTTTCTGCCTTTTCCAATGGTAGTCCATTTGTTGTAATACTAAGATAACATTTTGGATATAAGGCTTTGATAATTTCAAAAACGCCATCATATTCAAATGGTTCTCCACCTCCTAACGATATTGCTTTTATTCCGTTTTCTATACAATCAATAGCGAAATCTATTACCTCTTTTGGTTGCCAAATTGTATTGCCTTCTTTGTTTGAATGATTGTAACAAAAAGGACATTGCTTTGAACAATAATTGCTTAAATCTATTGAAATTATCTCTATCATCAGTCCTTTATTTTAATAGCAATATTTTCCTTTTCCAATTCTTGCATTTCCTCTTGCGAAATAACCAAAGGACTTGTTTTCCCTCTATATTCTTGATTTGCTAAGGTTTTTATTTTATCTCGGTTCGGTTTTATTTCTTTAGATTGATAAATAGGAAATACTGAATTATTGATTTCTATATTACAATTTTTGATTTTGTATGTTTGATTAAGAACATCAAAAGCATTGTCAAAAGTTATGATAACATGAGGATTCTGATATTCAATTATTTTTTCTAAATAACCTTTTGCTGTTTTGAATACTTTAAGCATATAATCTGTTGTAAGTAATTCTAAAATATCAGATTCTTGTTTATAAAATTGCTGTTTATTAATACAAGGGACAGCATAAATGTAAGGTAAAACACATATATTATTAGATATAAAATCTACTTCTTTAAGATCCAAATTTTCGTATTTGCAATAAGGACTCACAAGAATAAGAACTGTAGGATTTTCGTTCTCTATGACCACCCTACTATTTTGATAACATGTACTCCAACAAATTCCGTTACATTTTGGATTATTACTATCAGGACAAAAAACTTTGAAAGGAAAATGTAACTCCTCGGTTTTTACAAACCCTTTTGTACCGTCTTCCAATATTGTTAGATAATATTTTGATCCATAAGCACAATAAGAAGGTTCATCAAAGAAAAAATTACAAGGATAATGTTGTGCAATTTGCATAGTCTCTATATCATCAAAAGAGCCTTTGATACGATGTATTCTTTTTCTAAATTCTTCGGGTATTTGAGTGATTTTTACAGGATTTTTTGGTACGAAAACTCTTTTTTGTAAATCTCCGTCATAATAAGGTTGACTATACAAATAATAAGGCGAATTATCATAAGTTTCTTCTTCATCATCTTCGTCAAGATAATAGTCTTGTTCTTCATAAACTTCTAAAACAATTCCTTCGTTTATTATAGTTTGCAACACGTCATTAGAATCAATACTATAAAGACCTAATTTTTCAGAAATACATATGTTAGATAGTTTTTTCTTTGAATTATTAACTAACTCAAAGAAACGTTCTTTTTTATTTAAATCTATTTTAATTACAGGGTGCCACAAGTTTTCTATATCTGAAAAAGAAAATGGTCCTTTTAATAAATCATATATCTGATCATCTGTTAAATCAAATGGTAATGCCAATTCCCCATATTGCCCTTCCAAACCCAAAACTAAACTATTCACACACTCTTCGCCAGGGACGTCCCAAGGAATAGGTCCATTTTCATTATATTCCATTATTCCAACATTTCCTTCGTCATCAACCATATACCAAGCTGTTGACATAGAATGCGTAGCTGGATATTCCTTATCTTGTTTCATGATAATGCTTTATTATAGTTCCCTTGCAAATTTACAAAACTTTATTAAAAATAAATATGATTTTTGAATTAAAAGAAAAAAATCGTTCCACTTATATAGTGGATATTTAAAAATAAATCTTATCTTTGCAATATGAATTGCAGAGTGTAAGAATGGAAATAAACTTTGAAAAGGAGTATCTTCGACAATTATACGAAACGGGTAAGACGACAAATAAGAAATATCGTTTTCAACCACAAATAGTATCACGATACCAAATGCGTATCAAGACACTTGAACAAGCTGATTGTATAGAAGATTTATTTAGATTCCATTCTCTTAATTACGAGGTTTTGAAAGGAGATAAAGCAGGAATTTCTTCAATAAGAGTAAACGATCAATATAGAATAGAATTTACTGTAAAACAAATTTCAAGCGAAACGGTTGTTACTATATGCAATATTTTAGAATTGTCAAATCATTATAAATAAACGAGGAAAATGGGAAAATATACTTGCCAACGTCCTATTCACCCGGGCGAAATATTAAAGGAGGAAATAGAGTATCGCAACATAAAGCAAACAAAACTTGCTGAGCAAATGGGTATTTCTTATAAAATACTTAATGACATATTGAATTGTCGCCGCACAATCACTACCCAAACAGCAATGTTATTTGAAGCTGCTTTGGATATAAACGCTAGTTTGCTTATGCGAATACAATTTGACTACAATATGCAAATTGCAAAACAAGACATATCGTTTGTTCGCAAGCTTGAAAGCATACGAAAGGTTGCTGCGATACTTTAATAAATGTTTTTATTTTGCTCTTTGGAGAATTTGTCTTGTTTTTTCAGGAGTTACAATACCTCTCTCTCCTACACACCAACCTCTATCGGTAAAGCGTTTAACAATTTCCTCTATTACATCGTCTCCAATGTTGTTTTCGCTTAGGCGGGTTTTCTTTCCTATGCTACGGAAAAAGTTTTCTGTTTTTTCTATTGCTAAGTCTATTGTTTTGTTTTCGTCTTCAAGGTTTATGCCCCATACTCTTTTGGCGTATTGCAACAACTTGCCTTTTTTCTCTTCTCTCATCACGTCCATAAGTGCAGGGTGAACGATTGCAAGAGTTTCTCCATGATCTAATCCACACAATGCAGTGAGTTCGTGTCCTATCATGTGAGTTGCCCAATCTTCTTCAACACCCATAGCGATAAAACCATTCAATCCCATTGTTGCAGTAAGCATAAAGTTTGCACAAGAGTTGTATGAAGGATTTTCACTCATAAGTTCCTCTGCTTCTTCTATCAAAGTAAGCAAAAGACTCTCAGCCCAACGGTCCATAACCTTAGTATCTAAACAAGTAGTTAAATATTGCTCCAAAGTATGAGCGTAAATATCTACTATTCCATTTGAAATTTGTTTCTTAGGAAGTGAAAGCACTACATTAGGATCAAGAATTGAGAAAACAGGATAGCCTTGTGGATTGTGGAAAGCAAGTTTTTCAGCTCTATCTCTTCTTGAAATTACAGCACCATTATTCATTTCTGATGCGGTTGCAGGAAGTGTCAAAACGCTTGCAAAATCTATTGGTTTAGGTAAACGACCTGCTTTTTTCAAAAGAATATCCCAAGCATCTTCTCCTTCAAAACGTGCAGCAGTTGCAATGAATTTTGTTCCATCTATAATAGAGCCTCCTCCAACTGCTAAGATAAAATCAATATCTTCTTTTTTACATATCTCAACAGCACGCATCAAGGTGTTGTAATCGGGATTTGCTTCAATGCCTGCAAATTCTATTACATTATAACCTTCTAAGGCTTTCATAACTTGGTCATATACTCCATTTTTCTTTATTGAGCCTCCTCCGTATGTTAAAAGTATTTTACGGCTTTTATCTATTTCTTTGCTAAGTTTAGCTATTTGTCCTTGTCCAAAAAGAATCTTTGTTGGATTTCTAAATTCAAAATTATTCATTGATGTATTCTTTTAAATTATTTAATATAATATCTATTCTAATATCGAAACTCTCTCTTGTAGCGTAAGCAACGTGAGGCAAAAGCACTACATTCTTAGCTGAAAGCAAAGGGTGGTTTTCCTCTAATGGTGGTTCTTTTTCATAAACATCTATTCCTGCTCCTGCAAGTCTGTCTTCATTTAAAGCATTTGCCAAAGCAAGATTATCAATCACTCCTCCCCTTGCTGTGTTTATTATTATAGCACTTGGTTTGCAAAGGTTGATGATTTCCTTGCTAATAAGATTTTTAGTTTCATTTGTAAGTGGAGTATGAAGTGAAATAATATCGGCTTGTTTCACTGCTTCCTCTAATGAAAGGTATTCAATTCCTAATTCCAAAGCCTCTTTTCTTTCACTGCGAGAATAAGCTATGAGTTTACAACCAAAGGCTTTTAAAAGTTTTGCAGTCGCTAAACCTATTGCACCTGTGCCTATTAAGGCTACTGTTTTACCTCTAAGTTCTCTTCCTAAGATATTGTTTCTTGTTCCAAGCTTTCTTGTTGAAGAGTCAAACTCTGTCATTTTTCTATACACATCTAACATAAGTCCTACGGCTAATTCTGCAACGGCTGTTGTAGCATAGCCCGAAGCATTACGAATTAAGATATTATTTTCTTTGCAATATTCTTGGTCTATGTGGTCTAAGCCTGTGAAAGCAACGTTTAAGAATTTTAAGTCTTTACATTCTTGCAACACTTCTTTTCTTAAAGGAATGTTTGAAACGATTACTACCTCTGCTCCTTGCATTCTTTCAATCAAAGTTGGAGCATCTTCCTTTCTATCGGGATAAACTACAAATTGATGACCTTTTTGAGCATAAATTTCTGCTAACTGTTTTGCTCTTTCTTGGCTTATGCCTATTGGTTCTACGGCTACTATTTTCATTTCTTTAAAATTTTAAAAAAAAGCGTGGAGAAATCATACCCCACGCTTTAATAACTATTTTTCTTAGTGTTTTATTTTATAAAACCACTTCTTCTTAACAATGCTTTGTTAGTTGGTTCTTGTCCACGGAAAGCTTTGTAAAGTTCCATTGGGTGTTTCTTACCACCTTTTGAAAGAATATTTTGACGGAATGAGTTTGCTACTTCTTGATTGAAGATTCCTTTTTCTTGGAATAAAGAGAAAGCATCTGCATCAAGAACTTCTGCCCATTTATATCCATAATATCCTGCTGCATATCCACCAGAGAAAATATGTCCGAATGAAGTTGTCATCATTGCATTAGGAACTCTTGGAAGTAATTCTGCTTTTTGACTAACTACATCTTCTATTGCTGTTACATCTCCTGTGAATTCTTTTGTGATTGTGTGCCATTGCATATCTATCATTCCTAAGAATAATTGACGAACTGAATACCAACCTGCAAGGTATCTTTCAGATGCTATTAGTTTATCTACTAATTCTTGTGGAATTTTTTCACCTGTTTTGTAGTGAACTGCAAACATATCAAGGAATTCTTTTTCTGTTGCAAAGTTTTCCATTATTTGAGAAGGTAATTCAACGAAATCTCTATATACTGCTGTACCTGTGATTGAAGAATAAGTTCCTTCTGCAAAGATTCCGTGTAAGCAGTGTCCAAATTCGTGTAAGAATGTGTTAAATTCATCAAATGTTAAAAGAGAAGGTTCTTTTTTAGTTGGTTTTGTGAAGTTACAAACCATTTGAATTAAAGGACGAACTTCTGTTCCATCAGCTGTTTTGTATTGATCGCGGAAAGATGTCATCCAAGCACCAGAACGTTTGCTTTCTCTTGGGAAGAAATCCATATAAAGCACAGCAAGGAATTTTCCATTTGCTTTGTCATATACTTCATATATTGTTACATCAGGGTGATATTTTGCTATTTGAGTGTTTTCTTTAAATTCAATGTTGTAAAGCTTACCTGCTAAGTCAAATATACCTTTCTTTACGTTTTCTAATTGGAAATAAGGTTTCATTAACTCAGGATCCATTGCATATTTTTCGTTTTTCAATCTTTCACTCCAATAAGAGAAGTCCCAACGTTGAATATCGCCTTCAAATCCTTTGCTCTTAGCGTATGCTTGTATTTCTTCAAGGTCTTTTTTCGCAAAAGGCATAGAAGCCTCCAATAACTCATTTAAGAAATTTGTTACATTAGTAGGATTTTGAGCCATTCTTTTTTCCAAAGCATATTCTGCGTATGAGTTATATCCCATTATTTGAGCAGAACGTAAACGAAGATTTGCAATCTTTCTTGCAATTTCTTTGTTGTCGTGTTCATCGCCATGATTTGCAACAGAGTTTGACGCTCTCCAAATTTGCTCTCTCAATTCTCTATTTTCAGCATACATTAAGAAAGGACCGTATGAAGGATATTGAAGAGTGAAAGTATAACCTTTTTGACCTCTTGCTTTTGCTTCTTCTTTTGCTGCTGTTAAAGCAAATTCAGGAAGTCCTTTTAAGTCTTTTTTATTCTTAACGTTTAAGAAATAAGCATTTTGATCTGCCAAAGTATTCTTTTGATACTTGATAGAAAGAAGGCTTAATTCTTCTGAAATCTTACGATATTCTTCTTTTGCTTCACCTTTAAGCAAAGCTCCCGAACGAATAAATCCTTTGTAAGTATTTTCAAGTAAAGTTCTTTGTTCCAAAGTCAAAGCAAGGTCATCTCTTTTGTCGTAAACTTGTTTAACTTTATCAAACAACAATGGATTCATATTTACATCATTGCTGTAAGCAGTTAAAGCAGGAGTTATTTCCTCTGCTATTTGTTGCATTTCAGGAGATGTCATACAACCATCTATACAATAGAAAACGCCAAGCACTTTGTTTAACAAACTACCTGCTCTTTCCAATGCTTCAATAGTGTTTGCAAAATCAGGAGTAGCACGATTAACAATAATAGCGTTTACATCTTGTTTTGCTTCCTCGATAGCCAAAAGAATAGCTGGCTTATAGTGTTCTGTTTTTATTTGGTCAAAAGGAGGAGTTTGAAAAGGAGTGTTCCATTCCTTGACCAAAGGGTTTTCTGCCTTTATTTTAGCAGCCTCTTGTGGACTTACTTGTCCTACAAGCAATGTTGTCATCATTGCCATAGCCAATGTCATTAAAATTTTCTTCATTTAATTTTTTGTGTTTATTTGTTTAAGTTTGCAAAGATACAACAAAGAATTTATAATTCTAAGAAAAAGAAAAATAATCCTAAGAAAAAATAAAAAAAATCTTAGGATTATTTAAAAAAAGCAAAGAAATATTTTTCTAACTCTTTGTTTTATTCTATCAGAATCTTTTTGTTTGCAAAGCCTCTTTGTGTTTTTATTCTTACGATGTAAGCACCACTTTGAAGATTTGATACATCTATTGTTTCAATGTTTTGACTGCCTTCTTTCCTTAGCACAACTTGTCCTAAGGCGTTATGGATTTCTATTTCTCTTATCTTGAATGATGATTGCACTGTTACAATATCCTTTGCAGGATTTGGCGAAACAAAAGAATATCTATCTACATTTACATCGTAAAGACAAACATTTGTATCGGGATATGTGCCATCGCCTAATGTAGTGTCTGTTTCTGCAAAAATTGGAAACATATACATTTGACAAGTATTTGGAATAGGAGATGCTGCTGCATGACTTAAATTAAAAAAATCGGTATAAATATATCTTGATGGCGAATGTCCATAACTTCCAACTTGCAAGTGTTGATTATAAGGGTGATCACTCCATTGCACCCAAGGAGCGTCCACAGAATCTGATGTCCTTACTAATGAAGGGTATGCAAAATTACATTCTGAAAACACTATGTTAGATATCACAGTAGAATTATTAGTTGCATCTTCCACTATATAAAACAAGCCGTTCACGTTTACAGGTTCATTAAAATAATATTCAATGAAAGTATTTTGCTCTGAGTCTTTTAAAACAAAGTTAGTATCAATATCAACCGATGTTATTTCTCTATTCAATGTGCTATTCATTAACTTTAATTTACCTTTTGGTGTAGAATTGTAAAAATCAATTGGATTGTTAGAAACATGTGTTATTTTTTCATCCGTAGCAATCAAAGCTATATTACTGATATTTTCAGGAATGTAATCTAATAAATATTTATAATTAACTCCTATTGCAATACCTTGCACTGTTAATAATGTGTCTGTATAACATGGTTGTGCTCTATCAAGAATTTGAATAACATTCAAGTTACTTCCTGTATTAAAAAAAGAATAGTGATTTCGTGCCATAAAATTTTGATAATTCACACCCGTTTCATCATAAAATGACAGAGAGCCGCAAAGTTCTACATCTATAAAATCTGGCAAATAATAATTTTCAATATTTTGTCCTTTTGCAAAAAAGAATACAAACACAACAAATGCTGAAATAAATAATACTTTTTTCATATTTTTATTTTTTTTAATGGTTATTGACATAAAACTTGATTTGAATCAGGCGTACAATAGTGCTTTAATAACATTGTATCTTGCTGTCCTAAATGAAAAATGTAACTAGGATTAGTGATTATATAATTTAAAAAGAAATCATTTATTATTTTCACTTGACGAGATTTAGCACAATTTGAAACAGAAGAAGTGTTTCTTTTACAATCAAATATAAAACCTTCATTCAATGGTGTGATTTTCGCAAATGCTGCAAAATAATAATTGTCATACCTTATTATACTATTATATTGTTTAATAATAGGATTAGTTTCTATATAATTAGGCTGTATTGTACTTATATCATAGTTACCAAATGTAAAAGGCTTTATTGGAAATATTTCATCATATCCATAATACCCTCCTGCAAGATATAGCAATGTGGTATCTTCTGGGCAATATTCCAAATCTATTGGCTCTAATTTCCCATCATTAACTTCTAAATATTGTTTGTTTATTATGTTTATTATTCCATTTGAAACTTCAAATGTTGCAAAGTCTGCTTTGTAATAATTATTGTTTGTATGTGTTCGGTGGTTATAGGCTAAGGTAAATATATCTGTATTCTCCATTGAATTTTCTAATACATATCTATCATGTATCAAATAAGGATGTGAAATTCCTTGATACATATACTGTGAAATATTGCCTTTTTCAAATGCAGTTATAACAGCAGAAGTATCGCTATTTCTATTTACTGTAACAATTTTAGTATCTCCAACTGATAATTTTTTAAATGGGTTAGAATTGGTTTGCATTATTTGATATACACTTGGATTATATGTATTCATATCTATTAAGTACATAAAATCTGCTAATGCTGCAACGTGTATGCCATCATTCATTTTATATACTTCCAACTCTGTTACCTCTCTTATTAAGAATGGATTGGTGATTAATTGCACTGTAAATGAGGCTGGATTTGCGCTTAATAAATTACTTATTGGCATCCAAGATATAAAACCCACTCCATTATTATCTTGCCCGCAAAAATAAATATTATTTGCAAATATTTTAAAATCGTAAATCTTTAAATTTGGAAAGGTTATTAAGGTTGTAGTATTTGTTCCCATTGTAGAATAAGAAAATACTGTTTGATGCGATGATATTTCCGGCATAGAAACAAGCAATCTATGGGAATTTATGCTTCTAATCTTTATTAAACTTGAATCAATTGTATTATTACATCCTACTCTTCTGTGCGTAGTTGCGGTATTTCCTTGATTTATTATGTGTTGCATTTGTGAAAATGCGAATATTGGTAGTAATACCAATAGTAATATTATACTTCTTTTCATTTTATTTCCTCCTAAAATTTAGAGTGTGAATACTTTATTTTCTCTTTGCTTTGATTGGATTTATTTTAACGATGTTTG
>CALDHX010000004.1 GCA_937901525.1 uncultured Bacteroidales bacterium | reverse complement strand
ATTTTTATTGTTTGTGTAGAGTGTCCGTCAAATACTTTCAGGTAATAAACTCCGCTTGATAGTGTGTTTAAGTTGATTTCTATTCTTTCAGAGTTTATTTCTATTTCTTTTAGTATTCGTCCTTGCAAATCACTTAACATTGCTTTTGCTCCTTTTTCAAAGCCTTTTGTTTCCAAATACACTTTTTCTTTTGCAGGGTTTGGATATAGATTAACCTCTATTGTGTTTTCTACATCTGACAATGAACTTTCATCGGTTGTAAAGCTCAATTCTTCTCCTTGTATTAAAGCGTTTTCGGTTGTAATGAACGCTTTGAAAGCGTAGGTTGTTTGTGGCAATAAATCAGAAAGTATTGTTGAAATTTCTGTTTGTCCTTCTACTATTATTGAATCCCAAATTGCGTTTGCTGCTTCTTTGTAGTAGAATCCTTTTGTTAGTATTTCAACATTTCCTTCTGTTATTTCTGCATTTAAGACTGCTGAGGTTTGTGTGATTGCTGTTGCTGGTAAGGTTGTAACTGTTGGTGCAATGATTGTATCGTTTGTTGTAAAGGTTGCACTTACCCATTCTGATACTCCTACTCCACAGTTTGCTCTTACTAAGAAGTCATATTCTGTTGTTGGCAATAGGTTTGTTAGTGTGTATGATGGTGTTGTTACATCTATTACTTCGCCTTGGTTTAGTTTTACTTGCCATGCTGTTTCGTTTCCTTGTGGTGTCCAAGTAACAAGGGCTGAGTTTGATGTGATTTGTGATACTGCTACGTTAGTTGGTGCAAGACATTCTTCTTCTATTACGCCTCCAAGTGTTGTGATTGAGATATTGTCTATTATTGCTCCTGGTTGTGTGCCTGACATATTGTTATTTCTCCATAGGAATACAAGTTTTCTTTGTTCGTTAATTGGAGTTGGTATTGTGATATTGATTGTTTGTGTACCTTCTAATAGACATATTGCATTGGTTCCAAGGTGTTGTAGGATTACGTCTTGTGCATAGTCTGCCATTGCATAAGAGTATTCTCCACTTAAATCGTATGCTGTGGTTGGTTCTAAGGTTTGAGTTGCTGGCAATAGGAATACTTTTAGGTAATCGTAGAATATGTTTGATGTTATTTCTCCTCCTATTGTTAGGTCAAACGAAATGGTTATGTATTCTGAGTTAGAGAATTGGAATAGTTTTTCTGCTATTACTACACTATTTGCATTTGCTGCATAATGTGCTGATTCTTCGTCATCTGAAATGAATAGAGAATTAGAGGTTCCTGATGTTGGGAATCCAACTACCCATTGGTTTACACATGAGCCATTTCTTAATAGCCAACCATTGTTTCCTGGTGTTTCAAAGTTACATGTATATGGTATTGTGTCTGCATCTTGTAAGGTTGAGAAAGATAGTGTTGGTGTTGGCAATGAATAGAAATCTTCTTCACATACGCTTTGTACACTCACTTGATAGTTTTCAAATGAATTTAGACCTAAGGTGTATGTTGTGTTTGATGTTATTTGTGTTAGAGTGTCTGAGCTGCCTGCTACTACATAATTTATTTTATAGTTGTCGGCTGTGCCTTCCCATGATAGTGTAGCTGTGTTTTCTGTTATGTTAGAAACTGTAAGATTGGTTGGTGGGTTACATATAATTTCTTCTATTACTACGTTATCTATTGCTGGTGGCACTTGTGATTGTGTTGAGTAGCTTGATATGTATCCCCAAGAATAGAATACTATTTTCTTTATTCCTTCTAAGTTTGATGGTAGTTCTATGTCTGTTCTTGTCCATTGGTTTACTCCTACATAGTTTGCTATGGCTTGGTCCATATTGTAGTATTCTGCAATTATTACATCGTTTTCATCTTTTACAAAAACGTGTAATCCTGCATCCATATAGTCATAACCTGATACTTTGTAATCGAAACTTAATGTATAGTTTCCTCCTGCTCCAAAGTCAAATTCTCTATATAGGGCTGTGTAGGTATAATTCCAACCTCCTGGCATTGTAACGCTATAATCTGTTCCATTTGAAGAAATGTAGGCTGACATATTATCTTCTTCGCCTGAGGAAGTTGCACTACCTATTGTCCAATTTATATTTGTGTTTGAAACTGCTTCCCATTTTTGATTGTCATATATGTCTGAGAATGTTGTTTCAAATGGTAATGGTGTTGGTTGTACTGGAGTTGAGAATGTTATTATTTCACTCCATGAAGAATATTCTCCTTCTGAGCACACACTTCTTACGGCTACACTATAAGTCATTCCATCTAATAAATCGTTTAGGTATGTTCCTTGATAGTTTATTGTTTGGGTTTGTGCAGTTGCAAAATCTATTGTGTTGCCTTGTTGTAATGCGTATTCCCATTGTTGTGATTGTCCAAAGTCTAAGAATGTAAGTTCTGCACTATTTGGTGTTATGTTAGCAACATGAACCATTGTTGGTGTTTGACATGGTTGCCATTGTGATATTTCTATGTTATCTACTAACATTCTTGATGTTGAGCCTTCTCCATAGAATGCAAATCTTACTGCTCCTGTTAATGGTTGGTCATTTTCATCTGCTAATTTGAAATTAACTCTTGATGCTTCTGGTGAAAAAGCTGAAAGGTTATAATCGTAGTTTGATGTCTCTCCGCTTCCAAAGATTAAGGCGTTTGCTGTGTTCCAAGTAAGTCCGTCATCTGTTGAAACTAAGATTGCAAATTTATCTCCATTTGGCATAGGTGCTACTCCTGTGCCATTAAGTGATGTACGGAAAATATCTGCTGATAATTGATAAGTTGTATCTCCATTTCCTAAGTCAAAGCTTGGCGATATTATCCAATATTTTGCATATTCGTATGATAGGTCTGCATATATTCTTTCGCCTCCTACATATATGTTGTATTTCCAGCCATTATTATTTTGTAATAGGTCGCTTGCATGAGTGATTGTATCTGACATTTCTCCTAACATTTGATACCAACATTCGTCTATTCCTGTGGTGAATTGTTCTTGCCAAGGAAGTTGAGAGATTGTTCCACAAGGGGTTGTTATTTCTTCTTGAACATAACTTGTTAATTCTCCGTTTGAACAAACAACTGCTACTCTTACTTGATAGTCTGTTTGATAATTCAAGCTATCTATAAGATAATAATTAGTATCTGTTATTGCTGCAATTGTCCACTCTGTTTCTGTTTGTGTTTTGTATTCTATTTGATATTGAACGTTTTCTGTGTTATGATCATTGAAAGATACTGCTATGGTAGCTGTATTGCTTTCTATGTTAGTTAAAGTCAATTCTTCTACTCCTCCACAAGTTAATGGCACTACGGAAATATTGTCTATTGCTATTGGTGGGTTAGTTCCTCCGCTTGCATTGTTTTTCCAAGCAAATACTATTTTATAAATACCATTTGCATATCTATGGTCTAAGTTTATATTTTCTGTTTGCCATTGTGTTTGTTGATTTAATTTTCCTGTAAGGCTATAACTTTCACTTGGAAGGGTTGTGCTTAATTCATAATCCCAAGGTAAGATATAAATCTTAGCATAGTCCACTGTTGTTTCTCCTGCTGCTTTCCAATCAAAAGATAAATTGAATGCTGGGTATTCTCCAAAGGATAGGTTTAATGTTGCGTAGGCTGTAGTTGTCATAGATGTGTTATAGGTATAGTTATTTCCATTTCCTATATACATTGCATTTCCTCCTGATGAATTATAATCTACTGCTGAGCCTACAACCCAACTATTAGTTGTATTGCTACTAAAAAAGTTCCAACCATTAAAGTCTATTGAAGTGAAATCTTGGAAATATGGTAAATTTTGTGCTAATGGAATCTCTACTGTTGTTATTTCAGAATACATTCCTTCTGCACAATTTGATTTAACTGATAGATAATAAATTCCATTTGTAAGATTGTTTATTATTATCGGCAAAGTATCGGTTGGATTAACTAAAACTTGTGTGGCTTGTGATGGATTAAAATTTTGAATAGAGTCTGCTTGTCCATAAGCTATTACCCAACCATATTCATTTGAGTTAGATGTATCAAATTCAACACTCATACTTGAAGATGAGAGTGCATTAGCTATTACTCCATAAACATCTGGACACGATGGGTGATTATCAATAGTTAATTCATCTAAATAGAAAGCACTTGTTCTCTCATTAACCACAAGAGCAATTCTCGCTAAGCCTCCTATATTTGATAAATCAACTTCCATTTTTTTAAATTCAACTGAATTTTGTGTATAAAAAACAGTATCTAATATTTGGAATAAAGAAGTATCACTCATTGATGTCATATCTTCTTCATTAGCATCGTAATAATAGATTTTAAAATGAGGCATAGTGTTATTTGAAGATGATTTTCTAATTTTAAAGGTCATTCTTTGACTTCCATTAAAATCAATTACTGGTGTTATTAACCAATCGTTATATGTTCCAGAAGTTGAAAATCCTTCAAAATATATAGAGCCATTTCCATCTGTTGAATAATCATTTGATTGTTCCCAACCGTAATTAGACGAAGCTCCATTTACAATTTCCCAACATTTAGGTGCATACGCATTTCCAATATGTCCTGATTCTAATACAAAATCTCCTCCAAAATCTTCTGCCCAAGGTAAATTATATATAATTCCACAAGGTGTTGTAAAATTATATATAGCTGAATAATCAGAGAAAGTTGTTTCGCTACAAAATACTTTCACTCTTACTGAATATGTAGATGAAGGCTCTAAGTTTTCTAATATTATACTATCTGCTGTTGTTTGAACACTTACCCAATCATCAGCATTAGATAATTTGTATTCTACAAAATAAGTTCTTTCTTCATCTGTATTTTCATCTACAAAGTGAAGTGTTGCACTTATGTTTTCTCCATCGTTTATTTCTGAATAGATTTCAGTTACTCTTCCACAACTAACTGCTTGAAGAGAAATATTATCTACCGCAATAGGTGGTTCATGTTCTACGCTATTATCATTTCTCCAACAAAAAACCAAATTATATACTTCATTAGCGTATTCTCTTGAAAGAATAACTTCTTGTCTTCTCCAATCGTTAGAAGCGCTTAATTTATCTGTGATTTCTCCCAAAACAGGAGTCATATTGTTGTTTAATTGTGTAGTAGTAGGTAATAAGAATACTTGCAAATAGTCTGAATTTCCTTCTGCAACTCCTTTCCAATCAAATGTTAATTTAAATTCTGGTGCATCGTTAAATTGAATATATCTTGAAAAATAAACTATTGAATAAGTATTTCCATCATAACTATTTGACACTCCATTATCATCGCTAATATACATTGAACCACTAACTCCTCCTATATCTCCTAAACTTGAATTTACTGTATTTCCCCAATGCCATTGATTTGTTTGTGTTCCATTAAGTATTGTCCATAATTGAGATTCTGCTTGTATATCAAAATTACATACAAAAGGTAATTCAGATATTAATTCTTCGTTTGGTCGTGTTGTAAAAGATGTTGTGAAAGCAATACTTTCTTCACCTGAACAAACACTCCATATTTTCATATCATAGATTGAAATCGGGTCTAATTGCGATAAAGTAATAGAGTTTGTGTTTACAAAGGTAGTATCCCATAACACTTCTGAGGATTTCTTATAAGCAACAGCATATTGCTCTACTCCCTCTACCGCATTCCAAGCAAGTGTTGCATATTGAGAGGTGATTTGTTGCGATAAAATCTCTGTTGGAGGATAACAAGAAGCAGAGAATGGATTGATTTCAAACTTGACATTTGGTCTATTATTCAAAGTCATTCTCATCGCACTATTTACTTCCTGAGGATTATTTATAGATATTTCTTGATTTCCTCTATAACAAGTTATTGTTTTGCTACCAACAGAAGAACAAACTGTGAAATAATTAAGTTCAGTTGTCATTGCTCCTGTATTATTCATATAAGCAACAACAAGATTATTTTCTCCACTATAATCAAAAGGAGTTGTAAAGTTAATTGTAACCCAACCTTGTGTGAATGTTACATTTCCTGAATAAACTTGAGTAAGACTGTCTGCTGAAACAAAATCCTCAGGATTTGCAAATACATCTCTATTTACTTCTCCTAAATAGATTTGAGAAGAAATAGTAACCGGTACTTCTGAATTAAACTTATAACTTATAGAAGAAATTTCTCCTGCCATTAATTCCTCTGAGGAAAAAATAGATTGAGAATAGCTATAGTTATAAAAAACATTTACGGGAACAACATCTTCCTCCATACAATTATTACCTACTGTAACAACTGTTTGTGCATTTAATTGAGACATTAGTGTAGAAAAAAACACTAAACTCAATAGAAATCTAAATACTTTCTTCATATTTTAACATTTAAATTATTTCTAAATAAAAAACAAGTAACAAAAAAATCGTTACTTGTTAAATCTCTATTTTAAGAACAACTATCTAACCTTAATTGTTTGCCCTGCTGTAATTCTTGTTCCTTTTATATTATTCAATTGGGCTAATTTCTTAACTGTTGTACCATGCCTTTTTGCAATTGCCCCCAATGTATCTCCTCTTCTAACTTTATAATATTTACCTCCTTTTGAAGATTTTGAATCGGAAGAGTTTTTTGCCAAACTATTTCTTTGTGAAGAAGGAGTTTTAATTGTTTTAAAGCAATCCTTTGTAAGCATCAATGTGTCGCTTATCAAAGAAAATGTTTTGAAATCTATAATCTTTTCAGGATTGATTGCTGCTCCAAGATAACGTATTTCTAAATGTAAGTGTGGTCCTGTCGAACGTCCTGTACTTCCTCCAAGGCCTAATATCTCACCTGCTTTAACTTCTTGATTAAGTTTTACATTTATTTTTGATAAGTGAGCATAGTATGTTTCCAATCCATTATCATGACGTATTACAACAAGATTACCATACGCTCCTGAACGTTTTGCAATTCTAACCTTACCATCAAACATCACTTTTATTGGATCTCCTGTTCTCAATCCTAAATCTACTCCATAATGCCAACGACGACGTCTTGGACCGAAACGAGAAGTAACCTTTTTTTCAATAGGACAAGCATAATATTGTTTATTTTCTTCATTCACCAACTCAATAGGAATAGGGTCGGTAATTGAAGAATAGTCAAATCTATTAGTGTAGTGAATAGAGCGAGTATCAAAAGATGCATACAAAATATCATCTTCACTTTCCGCTGCTATATCATCTATCATTCCATTATTCACAAATTGAATAAAGGAATTATTAAACTTATTTGTATCTTTAATTATGCCTATGGTGTATTCAGAACTCTCTATTGCAACATTAGTTCTATTTCTCATCATTCCACGTTCATGAATTTGAGAAATCCCCATCATAGGAAACAATATCAAAGATAAAGAAACTATCTTAAATACTCTTTTTCTAAACATAAAAAAACTCTATTTCAGTTTGCAAAAGTACACAATAATTTTTTATCTTGCAAAAAATCAAAGAATTTATTGAACAAAAATCATTAAAATGGGTTATGTCCCTTATCTAAAAGGTTATTTATTGTTTTAACCGGCGTAAAAGTTTCCAAAGGCACTTGAACAAAAATACTTATCCAATTAGCCATTGACCCATTCCATAGACCAGGTAATTCTTGTACTTTAATTTTATGTGCTTGTTGCGATTTTTCTGTAATAAAACCCGTATTATAATCAACAAAATCAGTCAATTCAAACTTTTCTCCTTTAAAATTCTTAACCAAGCAAACTAAATCAACAGGATTAAAGTGAGTTGAATTATTAAAAATCTCCTTTTGATTTTCATCTCTCATATCAACCTGAGCAGACTCCACAATTTGCAAAGAAAGTTCTCCATTTTCTCTTCTAATCCAAAAAGGTCCTCCTCCTGGTTGCCCTTCATTTTTAACCATTCCACAAACCCTTATAGGTTTATTAAGAACGCTTAACAAATAATCACGATAATCTTCAACATCTTTAAATGAAGATAAATCTTTCAATTCTAAAAAAAGATTATTTTTACAAAACCCCTTAATTTCTTCAAACAACGATTTTTCAAAGTTTTGTTTAGAAAGAATATTTAGATAAGAATCAATCTTTTTCTTTACACTTACCAAAATCCCAGATAAGACTTTCTTATATTTATATGTAATATCTTTATACTTATCGTGAATTACATTATCTATATTCTTAATAAAAACAATATCTGCATTTATTTCATTAAGATTTTCTATCAATGCTCCATGCCCTGCTGGTCTAAAAACAATATTTCCTTCATTATCCCTAACCAAACTATTATCTAAATACACAGCAACAGTATCAGTTGAAGATTTTTGTTCAGAAAACTCTATTTCGTATGTACAAGCAAATCTTTCTTCATATTTTGCCTTTACTTTTTTAAGCAATTCAGAAAATTTTTCTTGATGATTTCCCGAAATAGTAAAATGTAATCTTACTTCTTTCTTATCATTTAAACAATATTTAGCAGCCTCTACCAAATGCTCTTCAAAAGAAGTACGCACCTCATCGTCATACTTATGAAAAACAATAGTTGCCTTAGGGCTTTGACCATAAGAAAGTCCACTATCTTCAAGAATAAGTTCTACAACTTTCAAATAATCATTCTCTTTCAAAGCATTTTCAATTCCCAACGGCAAAAGAGATTCATAAAAAGCAAATTGCTTAATATTATCTATAACCTCTTTCACCGCAGGAAAATCTTCCAATGAATTTTTAGAAGAATCAAAAGAGGATTTAAAATCATATAAATCTTTAAACATTCTTGTAGCAGCACCAGAAGCAGGCACAAACTTAACAATGCTTGCATTAGCGACATAATCCTCAAAGGCATTTACATAATCTATTGCATTGCTTTCTTCAATCTGCAAAATTCCATCGCCAATAACGGCAGGCTTTTCAAGATTTACAAAAGGAAATCCTTTTTTAAAGTTTTCCAACTGCTTTTCTATTTGAGCAAGACTTAAATTATGCCCTTGAATTTGTTCTAAATCCTTTTTTGAAAATTCCATTCTTTATTCTACTGTTACTGATTTAGCTAAATTTCTTGGTTGGTCAACGTTTCTGCCTTTTGCAACAGCAACATAATAAGACAACAATTGCAACGGAATAATTGTTAACAAAGGAGAAAGACTTTCTTCTATTTCTGGTATCTCAATACAATAGTCCGACAATGCTTTAATTGCAACATCTCCTTTTGTAACAACAGAAATAATCCTTCCTTTACGAGCTTTTACTTCTTGAACATTACTTAAAATCTTATCATAATGACCAAACTTAGGTGCAATCACAACTACCGGCATTTCTTCATCAATTAAGGCAATTGGGCCATGCTTCATTTCAGCCGCAGGATAGCCTTCTGCATGTATATAAGAAATTTCTTTTAGCTTTAACGCACCTTCCAATGCCACAGGATAGTTATATCCACGTCCAAGATAGATAAAATTCTTTGCATAAGTAAATACCTTTGATATATCCTCTATTTCCTTATGTGATTTCAAGATTTCCTCAACCTTTGGAATAACTTGTAAAATTTCTGCAACTATTCTCTTATATTCTCCTTGCTCTATTGTTTTTAATTCCTTAGCAACCGATAGTGCAATCATAGTTAAAACCATTACTTGTGTAGTAAATGCTTTTGTTGAAGCTACTCCTATCTCTGGACCTGCATGAGTATAAGTTCCTGTATAGGTTGCACGTGCTATACTACTACCTACAACATTGCAAACACCATAAACAAATGCTCCCTTTTCTTTTGCCAATTCTATTGCGGCTAATGTATCGGCAGTTTCGCCCGATTGTGAGATAGCAATCATAACATCATCAGGTAAAATCACAGGTTGTCTATATCTAAACTCTGAGGCAACTTCAACTTCCACCGGTATCTTGCAATAATACTCAAATAAATATTTTGCAATCAAACCTGCATGCCAAGATGTTCCACAAGCAGAAATCAAAATTCTTCTTGCATTTTTGAATTTATCTATATTGTCAATTATTCCACTTAACTTGATTTCAAAATCCTCTTTTTGCAATCTACCATTTACACAAAGATTTAAGGCTTTTGGTTGTTCCATTATTTCTTTTATCATAAAATATGGATAACCTCCCTTTTCAATTTCGCTCAAATCCATATTTATTTGAACAATATTAGGAGTTACTCTCACATTTGAAAGATTTACAACTATTAAATCCTTGCCTTTTTCAATTTTTGCTATTTGTTCATCTTCCACATATATAACGTCCTTTGTATATTCAATGATTGGAGAAGCATCTGAACCTAAAAAATATTCGTCTTCACCAACTCCTATCACCAAAGGACTACCTTTTCGTGCAGTAACCAACAAATTAGGATTATTTCTTTCAATAATTCCAATTGCGTATGCTCCTACAACTTGCGATAAGGCTTGTTGTACTGCTTCAAATAAAGGTAGGTTATTTTCTTTCTTTACATACTCTATCAATTGTACTAATACCTCTGTATCAGTTTCGCTTTTGAAAGTATAACCCCTTGCAATCAAAAGTTCTTTTAAAGATTGGTAATTTTCTATAATACCATTATGAATCAAAGCCAAGGTTTCGCTTTGAGAATAATGTGGATGAGCATTAACATCAGAAGGTTCGCCGTGAGTAGCCCAACGAGTGTGTGCTATTCCAACAGAACCTGATATGTCTTTTCCTTGACAATATTTTTCTAAATTTTCTACTTTACCCTTTGTTTTAAAGACATTTAGCTCTCCTGCATCATTTAACAACGCCACTCCTGCACTATCATATCCTCTATACTCTAAACGATGCAATCCTTTTATTAGAATTGGATACGCTTCTCGCGTTCCAATATAACCAACTATACCACACATAATTTTATTATTTTATTAATTTTTGCAAATGTACATAAAAAGATTATTTTTGCAAACTTAAAATCAAAAAAACATAAAGAAATATGAAAATAGCAGTACCAACAAGAGAAAACTTTGTAGATGACCACTTTGGACATTGTGCTTATTACACTATCTTTGAGATAGAAAACAACGAAATAATAAATCGTTCTACTCTTCCTGCACCACAGGGTTGTGGATGTAAATCTGGCGTTGCTGCAATCTTGCAAGCAGAAGGTGTTTGCTTGATGTTAGCAGGCAACATGGGAGAAGGAGCGAAGAATGTTTTGGAATATCACGAAATAAAAGTAATTAGAGGTTGTTCGGGCTTAGTTGAAGATGTTGTAAAAGCCTATATAAACGGACAAATCTCCGATTCTGGGCTTTCTTGTTCTCATCACGAATGCCACAACTAAAACCCCTAAAAAAAATCAAAGAAAAAAAATTTTTTTTCTTTGATTTTTTTTAATTTTTCTTTGATTTTTTTTTGTTTTTCTTTGATTTAATAAATCACGTTAATTGTTCCCATTATTCTTTCTTTTTTATCAGGCGTATAAACGCTATGATACACTATTATGTATGTATACGCTCCCATTTGAACATAATCTCCATTGTATTTTCCGTCCCAAGTTTCAGAGAAATCTTTTGCTGAGAAAACCAAAGTGCCATTTCTATTAAAGACATGCAATTCATCTAAGATTACTGTTTCATTTTCAGGATAAGCTCTCCACCAATAATTTGTTTTATCTTGTGGTGTGAATGCATTAGGTACAAAAACAAGCATATCTCCATAGAATTCAAGATTCAAAACCACTACACTATCGCAACCATACTGCGAATTAAGATTTTGAACATATACTCCTCTTTCACTTTCATAAAAATTAAATCTATCGTATGTTTCTCCTGCTCTCATCAATTCGTTAATTGTATCAGAATAATTAGGAGCTACGTAAAGATTCAAATTTACTATACTATCACAACCATCAAATGTATTTAGATTTAAAGTATAAAATCCTGTTTGCCTTTCATTAAATCCATTTTCAGAATAAGTTTCTCCATCACAAATAACAGCCTCTATCGTATTGTTATAATATACTTCCGTAAGCACGAGAGTTATTGTACTATCACAGCCCTTTGAACTTGTGAAACTAACAGTGTAGGTTCCTGCTTGCGATTGAGTGAAATTTTCATCAGTATATGTATCTCCTAAACAAAACCTTCTATAAATAGTATCGTGATAATGAGGATTTACCCTTAGATGTAATTCCACAATACTATCACAACCATAAATAGTTGTTAGTTCTTTTATATATGTTCCTTGTTCAGAGAGCATTTCATCATGAAAGAAAAATTCTTCTCCTTGACATATTTCTTCTTCTCTTACTATGTGATAGCTATCTCTTGTAGTTAGATTCAAAACTATCACACTATCGCAACCCATTACAGAAGAAAGAACTTGCGTGTAAACACCTGCCAAAGTTTCATTAAATCCGTGTTGATTATAAACCTCTCCTTCACAAATATTTCCATAAATTGTATCACAATATGTTGGATTAACCGTCAGCATTACTGTTTTTGCACTATCACAACCCTTATAAGTAGGAATAACATCACGATATGTTCCACTCTCCCATGCTACAAGATTGTCATATCCTTCTAATCTAAACGTATCCCCTTGACATATATTTGCTTCTACGAGTTTATCCCAAGTTTGATTAACAGTTAGACTAAGTACATAAAGACTATCGCAACCATGACAAGAGGAATAGCTATTCATCAAATAAGTTCCAGGAGCAGTTAGCCAAAATCCGTGTTCAATATAAACCTCTCCTTCACATATTTCTTCATTCAAAGGGAAAATATATGTAGGGTAAACAGTAAGATTAAGAGTTACTATACTATCACAGCCCCAATACGATTCTAAGTATTGAGTATATAATCCTGTTGTATCAGCATTAAATCCATTTTGTGTGTAAGGAATATTGTCGCAAGTCTCTGCATAAATCGTATCATTGTAATTAGGGTGAACAGTAAGATTTAAAACCACCACACTATCACAACCCCACCACGATTGAAGACTATCTACATATATTCCTGTGGCATTTTCATTAAAATTATTCAAATTATAAATCTCTCCCTCACAAATATGAGCATAAATAGTATCAAGAAAATCAATTGTACGAAGATTTAAATGCACAATGCTATCACAACCTTTAATAGATTGTAGATTTAAAGTATAATCTCCTGCCTCTGAAACATTAAATCCATTAAGTGTGTAGGTTGAACCTTTACATATTGAATCTATTATTAATGTATCGTATATTGGATTAACGATTAAATTAACCGAAAACAAACTATCGCATCCTTTTATGCTTTGAAGTCTTTGCGTATGTACACCTTGAGTGTTTACATTAAAGTTATATTCTGTATAAGTTTCACCTTGACAGATTTCCGCAGTAATTGTGTCGTTGTAAATAGGGTTTACAGTTAGATTTATACTAAACAAACTATCGCAACCATGAACACTTAAACTCCTATGAGTGTAAATTCCTGCTTGATTCTCATTAAATCCATATTGATTAAACGTTTCGCCTTGACAAATCTCTACATCTATTGTGTCATTATATGTAGAATGCACTACAAGGTTTAGAACTACTGTACTATCTGCACCATATATTGTATTCAAGTGTTGATAATATGTTCCCGATTCGCTTTGAGAGAAACCATTTTCTGAATAAGTCTCACCATTACATATTTCTGCATCTATTGTTGTTTGAACATTAGGGTGAACAACTAAGTTTAAAATAAATGTACTATCACAACCTTTAACTGTTTGCAAAGTATCGTAATATATTCCTGAAACATTTAATTCATGTCCATTAAAATCGTAAGTTTGTCCTTCAAGTATCTCAACATTAAATGTAGTGTCATAAATTGGATTTACTATAAGATTTAATGTAAACAAACTATCGCAACCATTTATGCTAAGACTTTGATGTGTGTAAATGCCAGTTTCGCTTTCCGAAAAGCCATATTGAGAGAATATTTCTCCTTGACAGATTTCTGCTATAATAGTATCATTATATATTGGATTAACTATAAGATTTAATACAACGACACTATCTGCTCCGTGAATAGTTTGCAAGTTTTGTTGATAGGTTCCTGTTTCCGAAACACTAAATCCGTTTTCCGAATAAGTTTCTCCTTGACAAATTGAAGCATTTATCTGTGTTTGAACGTTAGGATGAACGACCAAATCTAAAATAAAAACGCTATCACAACCTTTATTTGTTGAAAGAGTATCATAATATATTCCTGTTTGATTTAGAATATGAGAATTAAAATCGTAAGTCTGTCCTTCAATTATTTGAGCTGATAAATTTGTTACATAGGTTGGATTAACAATAAGGTTTAATGTGAATATACTATCGCAACCATATATGCTCATTCCCATATTTGAATAAATTCCTGTGGTGCTTTCGTTGAAATTGTAAAGATTATAGGTTTCTCCCTGACAAATTTCTGCTGTGATTGTATCGTTATAAATTGGATTTACAAACAAATTGAGAACCACAACACTATCTGCTCCCGTATAAGAGGTTAAAGTATCAGAATAAGTACCTGCTTGCGTTAAGCTAAACCCATTTTCATTATATGTTTCTCCTTGACATATTGATGCGTTTATAGTATTTATTGTATGCAAATGCACAAAAAGATTAAGATATATTGTACTATCGCAACCATCTATTGTATTTAGCAAATGAGAATAACGTCCTGTTTGAGTAAGACTCTGTCCAAAGAAATTATATGTATCACCTTCTATTATAGTGTCGTAAATCTCTGTTGTATATGTTGGATTTATTCTTAACACAAGCGTAACTAAACTATCGCACCCCCATGATGTAGAAAGATTTTGTGTGTTAGTTATTGTAGAGTAAGCGTTTGTCATTTGCGAAACAGGAATATTAAATCCATTTCTTATATAAGGCGTCCCATAACAAGTAGTATCGTAAATAGTATCTGAATAAGTTGGCGTTATTACTAACTCTATATTTGCAGTATTACCACAACCATAATTTGTTAACAGATTTGATTTTGAATAATAGCCTGCTTCTGTAAGTGTATCTATAATCGTGCGAGGAATCAGAGTGTCATTTTCACCTCTTTCATAGCCTGAATATTGCCAAATATAACTTTGTCCTTGACAAATGTGTTGTGTGGAGTTTGTTTCTATATTATCTCTTAAATTTATCGTAACTCTAACTACACTGTCGCAACCAAGATAGGTAGAAAGCGTATCGCGATGAGTTCCACTTGTAGATATAGCTATATCATTCAAATAATAAATAGAATCTCTACAAAGATTAACCGTTTCAAGATTAGTTGTAGCATTTGGTTTTACCAATAAATTAAGAATAGTGATACTATCACAACCATAAATATTACTACCACGATTTGTTTTTGTTATTGTGCGAAGCGTATTCGACATTTGCGATTTCGGAACGTTAAATCCATTTCTTTCATAGTTTTCTCCAAAACAAATCGTATCATAAATCATTATAGTATCTTTTGGATTAACTGTTAGGTTTAATACATATCTTTTTGTACAACCATAATTTGTTCTTAGAAGTTCTGTATATACTCCCGTAGCATTATATAAATCGCTATGATTTGTATAAGTTCCATTTTCATCATAACCATTCCTATACCAACGATAACTATTTCCTTGACAAATTGAAAGAGTTGTTTCATCTAATATTGTATCGTGAAAAATAACATCAACATTCACCAAACTATCACAACCACTAAATGAATTATTCGCACGTTTTGTATAAGTTACATCAGAGGTTGCCATTCTATTTGTTCCATTTTCATCAACATAAAAGTACTCTTCACCCTCACATTTATGTATTATTTCATTTCCTCTTTGCGATGTAACTCTAAAAATATTTACTTTATAAACATCAAAGCAGTTTCCATTTGGAAAAGTATAAGTATTCTCCCCTATATTACTTTCATTTAAATCGATAGAAAAGTTATGTTCTGGAATATTTAAAGTAGTTTGATAATTATCTTCACTACATAAATAAACAGTTCTTTCATTATAACTTCCATCAGGAAAAACATTCACAAGCAATGAGTCTATTATCAAACACCCATCAATAGGAACTATCCTATTTTCAATTACAAATGTTGTTGTTTGATTAACTAATTTTTCTACTGTGGTAATTGAATCTAAATAAGGATTGTATAATTCAAATATATTTTCTCCTACGCAAACCATTGTATCGTGTTGAATAGTTGTATTGCCTTCTATTCCGACAAAAGAGCAGACTCCCGTGCCCCAATACACATTATCGGTGTATTGTCTATAAGCACTACAATATATATGTACCACAGGAGAAGTTGAATTAATAAAAGTATAAGAACTAATAGAAGGGGGAGTTAAGGAAGGTGAAATAATATTTACACCTGTCGTTTCCTCAAAAGCATAATTCCCTATATGAGTGATATAAACATGTAACTCAATTGTTGTAGTTGTTGCATTATAGAAAGCAGAGTCTGCAATAGAAACCACATTATAATCAATATCTTCATAAGTAGCTGTCATAGGAATTATAATTGTAGGTTCGCTATAAGGAATACCATCTATTCTTTTTGTAACCTCGCATTCGTAGTCGTTGATTGTTCTATACTGAATACCATCTACGAAAAAATATGTCGGTTGTGAAAAAACAAACGAAAATGTTAAAAGAAAAAACAATATAAATAAAAATCTAACTTTGCACATCTATATTTTTGCTTAATATATATTTGCAAATATAGAAATATTATTCTTTCCTGCAAAAAAAACTTAACTTTTTAATTTCAAAAGTTTTAATTCCTGTTTTTGTTCTTTACTTATACGATTGCTTTCTATTGCTTTTTGAATTGTTTTATTTTGAACCCAAAGTGAAAGTTTATTTTCTTTAAGTATTTCTATTGTAACATCATATTGTTTCGATAGGGCTGTTGCAAAAAACCAAGCTTGCATCATTTTCACGTAATAATATTCTGATTTAACGCTACAAACCATTTCTAAATATTCTTCTTTGAAACTCTCTTTTTCAAGAAAACACCTCATCAAACTAAGGATTCCAAACCTACAAACATATTCTTTATCAGAAGAAATCCAAGATTTTATATATTCAAGCAATAAATCAAGATTCTTTTTCAAAGCTTTTGGAGAACAACTATCACAAACAGCCCAATTGTCTATGTAAGGCAAAAATTTATCTAACGATTCCAAGCATTCTTTCTCGTCTTTCATTTCTTCAATCAAAAAAGAATGTAAATGATTTTCTTCATAATATTTATGTGGAAGCGAGTTTAAAAATTCTCCTCTTTGATTTTCCTTTGCGATTTCTTTGGCTAATTTTCTTAAATGAGGAATTCTTATTCCTATTATATTGTCTTTATTTATGTTTGGAATCAATTTAGATTGAAACTCCTTATATTCCTTATCTTGAAGGTCAAATAATCGTTTTTCTATATTGCTTTCGTTCATTATTATAAAAAACAGAAAAAGCAGCCCCATACATTAAAGACGGAACCGCTTTATTTATTATTGAAAAGATTAATTATTCGGCTGTTGTTGCTATCGGAGTGTAAACTCTTGCTGCAAGTTCTTTGTCAAATTGATACAATCCGTATCCGTTATCGCCAATTAGTTTTAATTTATCTATAATATCACGAGCGTTTTCTTCTTCTTCAACTTGTTCGTCAATAAACCACTTCAACATTGATTGAGTTGCGTAATCTTTTTCTTCTGTTGCTAAATGATAAAGTTCGTTTATTAAAGATGTAACTACTCTTTCGTGTTTCAAAGTTTCTTCAAAAGCTTTCAAAGGATTCTTCCATTCTGTTTCAACCTCAGCAATTGGTTTCAATTCTACTCTTCCTCCTCTTGAAAGAACATAATTAAATATTTTCATTGCGTGATCTTGTTCTTCTTTGAATTGAATATTGAACCAATTTGCAACTCCTGAAAATCCTTTATCAGACATATCTGCTGACATTGAAAGATAAAGATATGCAGACCAAAATTCTGCATTTATTTGTGCATTTAATGCTTCTTCTAATTTTTTACTTAACATAGCCATTATTTGTTTTGTTTTTTATAATCTTATTTTTTCTTCCTAATATTAACGTAAAAACTTTTTAAAAGTTGTAATTTTGCAAAGAAAAAACTAATTTTGATTATGAATTACCAAGAAACCTTAGATTATTTATACTCTTATTTACCTATGTTTCAAAGAATAGGTGCTGCAGCTTACAAAGAAGATATTTATAACACAGTTGAATTGATGAAGGCTTTGGGAAATCCTGAAAAAAAGTTTAAATCAATTCACGTTGCAGGCACTAACGGCAAGGGGTCTTCATCTCACCTAATTGCTTCAATACTTAGAGAAAAAGGCTTAAAGGTTGGGCTTCACACTTCTCCTCATTTAAAAGATTTTCGTGAGAGAATAAAAATCAATAATCAAATGTGCGAGGAGGATTTTGTTGTAAAATTTGTAGAAGACAACAAAGAAGTGATAGAAAGAATTAAACCCTCGTTTTTTGAAACAGCCGTAGCAATGGCTTTCACTTATTTCGCACAAGAAAATGTAGATGTAGCAATCATAGAAGTAGGAATGGGTGGACGATTAGACTCAACAAATATCATAAACCCTCTTGCGTGTTTGATAACTAATATTTCTTTTGACCATACTCAATTCTTAGGAAATTCATTGGAAAAAATAGCAGAAGAAAAAGCTGGAATAATTAAACAAAACACTCCTGTTGTAATTTCTCAAACACAAAACGAAACGAAAAACGTCTTCTTAGCAAAAGCAAACGAAAATAACGCTCCTATATGTTTTGCAGATAGTTACCTATCTTGTGAAAATGTTTCTCATAGTCAAGGTTTGTTAAAAATGGATATTTATCAAAACAAAGCAGAACGTTTAAACAACTTACAATCTTCTCTTTCGGGTTATTATCAACAAAGGAATATTCTTGGCGTTATTGCATTGATTGATACGCTTAATAAATATCACAATTTCAATATTAGTGATGAAGAAATAATTGAGGGCATAAAAAACATATCTTCAAACTTCCCTATTGCAGGTCGTTGGCAAACTCTTTGCAAAAAGCCTTTAACAATTTGCGATACAGGGCATAACGAAGACGGATTAAAGTATGTAATTGAGCAAATAAAGAATACTCCTCACAAAAAGCTAAGATTTGTTTTGGCAATGGTAAATGACAAAGACGTAAATAAGGTTTTATCAATGTTAGACAAAGAGGCTGAATATTATCTCTCACAAGCGAAAATACCAAGAGCCTTACCTGTAAATGAATTGGCTGAAAAAGCAAAACAAGCTGGGCTTTCCTTTACTCAATACGAAACAATCTCGCAAGCATTAGCGAAAGCACAAGAAGAAGCCGAAGAAAACGACTTGGTTTTCGTAGGTGGCTCAACCTTTACCGTAGCAGAGGTTGTGTAAGTCTAAAAGCTTGAAAAAAAAATCAAAGAAAAATTCAAAAAAATCAAAGAAAAAAACGAAAAAATCAAAGAAAAAAAATTTTTTTTCTTTGATTTATTTTTTTGATTGATTAACAAAGAAAAAATTCCAACAACAATACATCATTATCCCTGCTTGATTATCTAAGGTGTCTTCGCTAAAAAACGAGATTAGCATAATTGCAAGAAAAATTATGTAATAAGGATTTTCATTTAGCGAGAAACGAAACATTGGATAGAATAAAAACGCAAACCAAATAAGCAATCCTATTATTCCATAGCTGAAAACAACTGAGAAATATTGATTATGCGTTCTCATATTCGTGTCTGCTAATTCAGAATTATTGATTTCTAATTGTTTTTTCAACTCTCGCGAAGCATTTCCTGTGCCTACTCCTATTAAAAGATTGTTTTTAATTACCTCAAAACTGTTTTCCCAAAGCTCAATCTTTTGAATTAGAGAAGAGCCCTTTACTTTATTTTCTTTTTGGTAAGCCTCAATTTCATAGAAAGTAGAATACAAACGCGATTTCAAAGGTATTTTTTCTGCATAGACATAATTAGGAATCCCTTTCTTTATATTCTCTAAATCTTTTTCCGATAGTTTTTCCCAACCTTTTAAATTCTTTTCATAACCCTTTGAATTTAAATATCTAATTGCTATATCAACATAGAGAAACTCCCCTTCTTTTGATGTACACACTGCATTTCTATCTTTTTTTAAATACTTCTCTACCCCATCTTGCATTTGCGAGTAATCAACCTTATCAAAAATATAATTTCCGTTTTCAATAATCATATTTTCTTTTACCTCTCCACTCTTAGGCTCGAAATAATCCTTGTAGTAGTAAGAAACACAAGAAATAATTGCAAAAACAAAAAGAGAAAATCCCGAGATAAATATTGCAAAGGCTGTTTTATTTTTTTTCTTAAAAAGAAAATAAGTTGGAATAATAAAAAACAAAACGACAAAACTAATAACTACTCCGGTTAATGCAGAGGTTAAAATCATATATGCTTCAAACCATAAAGCAAGTAATAGAAAAAGAGTTTTTTTGTTTTGAATGCAATAAACAACTACAAAAGATGAAGCAAGGGTTAAATGAAGTGCAAAACGAATATGAGAACAAAACGGCATAATTGTGCGAACATCGGGATTTTCTGTTACAAGAAAATTAAACATTCCTATACCTGTTGCAACAATTAACGAAAAGATATAAGCCCAAGCATAGATTTTAAGATTTTTTCTTTCTTGTAAAGGAAGATTCATTAGATATAGAGGCACAATTAAAAAGGGCAAAGATTTTTCTAATTGTTTCCAAGCCTCACTTCCCCCTCCGCTCCAAATCATTCCAAGACATATCAATGCAAAGAAAGAAAAAACTGCTATTAAAACGTCTTTTGAATAGGATTTTATGCGAGACTTGTCTGCGAAAACAAACCTTATTGCCATAAAAACCATAGCAAATGACATCAAAGCGTGAGAAAAAATCATTCCCACTATGCTTAGACAAATTATTGCAATGTCTAAATACGAAGAATCTAACTTATGCTTCATAATTGCCAATAAAACTAAAAACAAGTTTAAATTATTGTTTGACAACTTAAAAATAAGTTATATCTTTGCATTTTATTTTTTACACGTAACAATAAATATGAAGAAATTAGCAGTAGTTGCCTTTGGTGGAAACGCACTTTTGAGAAGCGGACAAAAGGGTACTTATCAAGAACAAATAAACAATGTAACTGAAACTTGTAGTTCACTTTCTAACCTTTTGAAACAAGGTTATAATTTGGTGATTGGACACGGTAATGGTCCACAAGTTGGAAACGTAATGCT
>CALDHX010000003.1 GCA_937901525.1 uncultured Bacteroidales bacterium | reverse complement strand
CCTTGGCTTCTCAACGATAGAATCGCTCTTGAACTTATGATTTAATTCTATTTTCTTTCCCAAACTTCAAATCGAAAATTCACATTCTCTTTTTTATCAAACAACATAGGAGAAAGACGCTTTATTTCCCAAATATTTTCATCTATTTCAGGAAAAAACACATCAGCTTCAAAATCTTTATAAACCCTTGTAATGTATAACTTATCTGCCTTAGGCAACAAAGCTTTGTAAAGACTTGCTCCTCCAATGCAAAACACCTCATCTTTTTCCTCTTTCAAGACATTCAACACCTTATCCACACTATCAAATAGCTCTGCACCCTTAATTGCATAATCCTTTTGAGAAGAAACAACAATATTTCTACGATTTTTCAACGGTTTAAAAGGAAGACTTTCCCAAGTTTTTCGTCCCATTAAAACCGTTTTTGCATTTGTTGTTTTTTTAAAATACTTTAAATCCTCGCTTATATGCCAAAGCAAATCATTATCCTTTCCTATTGCATTGTTTTGTGCAATCGCTACGATTAAACTTATCATACTGCAACCTCCGCTTTAATATGTGGATGTGAAACGTAATTTTCTATTTTTATATCTTCGTATTTAAAATCAAAAATATCCTTCACCTCTGGTTTAAGCACTAATTTAGGTAATTCGTATGGCATTCTACTTAATTGAAGTCTTGCTTGATCAAGATGATTCAAATAAAGATGAGCATCACCCAAAGTATGAATAAATTCTCCTGCCTTTAAACCACACACTTGTGCAATCATTTCTGTTAGCAAAGCATAAGATGCTATATTAAAGGGAACACCTAAAAAGACATCTGCACTTCTTTGATAAAGCTGACAAGAGAGTTTGTTGTTTGCAACATAGAATTGAAAAACTATATGACAAGGAGGAAGGGCCATTTGTTCAACTTCTCCAACATTCCATGCACTTACAAGCATTCTTCTACTGTCTGGTGTATTTTTTATTTGGTGAATAAGTTGCGAAATTTGGTCTGTAATTTTTCCATCAGCACCTTGCCATGCTCTCCATTGCTTTCCGTAAACCGGACCTAAATCTCCATTCTCATCAGCCCACTCGTCCCAAATTGTTACTTTGTTATCGTGAAGATATTTTATGTTTGTATCTCCTTTTAAGAACCAAAGCAATTCATGAAATATCGAACGCGTGTGGAGTTTCTTTGTTGTGAGCAAAGGAAAACCTTTTTGTAAATCAAAACGCATTTGATAACCAAAAATAGATTTTGTTCCTGTACCTGTACGGTCAGTCTTTTCGTTTCCGTTTTCTAAGATATGAGATAATAAATCTAAGTATTGTTTCATTCTTACGCCTCCAAATTCATTAAATCCTTACCAATATCTCGTCTAAATGTCTTTCCTTCAAAATCTATCTTTTCAATATTTTCATAACACTTAGCCAAAGCCTCTTGCATTGTAGAACCAAAACAAGAAATAGCGATAACTCTACCACCCGATGTTAGAATTTGAGAACCATCTCCTGCTTTTGTTCCTGCATGAAACAAATTACAATCCACAACTCTTTCAAAACCTGTCATTACTTTGCCTTTTTGATAATCTTCCGGATAGCCTTTTGAAACTAAAAATACAGTTGTACAAACTTTTTCTGAGACTTTAAGCTCGTATTCATTCAATCTGCCTTTTGCAACAAGTTCAAACGCTTCTACAATATCAGATTCTATTCTTGGAAATACGCTTTCTGTTTCCGGATCGCCCATTCTTACGTTGTATTCTATAACGTATGGCTCTCCCTCTATGTTCATAAGACCGACAAAGATAAATCCTTTGTATTCTATTGCGTCTTTTTGCAATCCTTCTATTGTTGGCTTTATTATTTTATTTTCTACTTTTTCTAAAAACTCTTTTGAAGCAAAGTTTACAGGAGAAACACTTCCCATTCCACCGGTATTCAATCCTGTATCTCCCTCTCCTATTCTTTTATAATCCTTTGCTTCTGGCAAAACGCAATAATGTTTTCCGTCAGTTAAGACAAAAACGCTACATTCTATACCTTTAAGAAATTCTTCTATAACAACTTTTTCTGAAGCCTTACCAAATTTAGAATTTTCAAGCATTTGCTTTAATTCTTCTTCTGCCTCTTCTAATGTTTCGCTAATTACAACCCCTTTTCCTGCTGCTAATCCATCTGCCTTTAAGACGTATGGAGCAGAAAGACTCTTTAAGAAATCTATTGCTTGATTTAGTTCATCTTTTCCAAAAGATTTATATCTTGCAGTTGGGATATTATGTCTTACCATAAAGTCTTTTGCAAAATCTTTACTTGACTCTAATGCAGCCCCTTTTTGTTTTGGTCCTATAACCATAAGATTGCGAGTTCTTTCATCTTCAAACAAGCAATCAGCTATGCCATCGGCAAGTGGTTGTTCGTTACCTACAACAAGCATATCAATATTATTGTCTATAATGTATTGCTTTATTGTCTCATTATCCGAAGATATATTTACGCATTCTGCTATTTGACTAATTCCTACATTACCAGGTGAAACTATTAATTTACTTATCTTTTTGCTTTCTGCGATTTTTTGTGCTATTGCGTGTTCTCTCGCTCCTGAACCTAATAATAATATTTTCATATCTTTAATTTTTATTTTTCATCGTTTACAATAGAGAAATCCATTTGTTTTTTCATCATATTTACTTTCTCTATTTTTATTTTTATTTTCATTCCTAATTGATATATCTTACCAGTATTTTTCCCTACATAGCGGAAATTATCCTCATCTAAGGCATAAAAATCATCAACAATTGCCTTTATAGGAACTAATCCCTCGCATTTGCTTTCATCTAATAAGACATAAATCCCCCATTTGCTTACTCCTGAAATCACTCCTTCAAAAACACCTCCTATTTTATCTAAAAGAAACTCTGCTTGCTTATACTTAACGCTCATTCTCTCTGCTTCGGCTGCTTTTTTCTCCATATTAGAACAATGTTCACATCTTTGTTCAAAGACTTCTTTATTAACGCTTGGCTTATCTTCAAGATATAATTCCAAAAGTCCATGAACCATTAAATCAGGATAGCGTCTTATAGGTGAGGTAAAGTGAGTATAATATGGAAATCCTAAGCCATAGTGTCCTATATTATCGGTTGTATAAATTGCCTTACTCATTGTACGAAGAGCAATCATACTTATCATTGTTTGTTCGCCTTTTCCGTTTATTTTTTCAAAAAGTGAATTAAAACTTTTCGCTAATGAGCTACGGCTTTTATCGTTTAGGGTGTAGCCAAACTTTCCTATCAATTCTTTAAATATGTTTAATTTCTCTTGATTTGGCTCATCGTGTACTCTATACACAAATGTCTTGGCTTTATTCTTTTGTTTTTGTTTGCCAATAAACTCTGCTACTTTCTTATTTGCCAAAAGCATAAATTCTTCTATTAACCAATTGGCTTCTTTTGATTCTTTGACATACACTCCTATTGGTTTAGCTTTTTCATCTAAGTGAAACTTTACTTCTTCGCTTTCAAAATTAATTGCACCTGCTTTAAAACGCTTGTTTCTCATTATTTCGGCAAGCGACCACAAAGGAAGTATATACTCACTATATTCTCCCGCTTTGTCTTCTATTACTTTTTGTGCTTCTTGATAAGTAAATCTTCTATTAGACTCTATTATAGTTTTACCAATCCATTGATTGACAATTTCTGCCTTTGGTGTCATTTCAAAAACAACTGAAAAGCAAAATTTTTCTTCCCCTTGTCGTAGAGAACATACTCCATTGCATAATTTTTCTGGAAGCATCGGTATTGTTCTATCTACTAAATAAACCGACGTTCCTCTCTCGAAGGCTTGTTTGTCTATTTCTCCACCTTGTTTTACATAATAACTTACATCTGCAATATGAACTCCTACTTCGTAATTGCCGTTTGAAAGTGCTAAAAGTGATAGCGCATCATCGAAATCCTTTGCATCATCGGGGTCAATCGTAAAAGTAATTCTATCTCTAAAATCTTTTCTATTTTTAATCTCTGATTGTGGTAATTGAAGTGATATTTCTGCTGCTTCTTTCTCTACTTGCTCTGGGAAAAACAAAGGAAAATCAAATTCAGAAAGAATTGACTGCATTTCAACATCATTATCACCCGGTTTTCCTAATACTTTAAGAATTTTTCCAAAAGGATTATTAGCACTATCAGGCCATTCTGTGATTTCTGCTAAGACTTTATCTCCATTTTTCGCTTTTCCAACACAATCAATCGGGATAAAAATATCAACAGGCATAAAAGAAGAATCTGGAATCACAAAGGCATATCTTTGATGTGTTTCTAAAACACCTACAAACGAAGTCTTCGCTCTTTCAATCACCTCTATAATTTGCCCTTCTCTTTTTCTATTTTTACGTTGTGGGAAAAGATAAACCTTAACCTTATCTCCATGAAGTGCATGATTTGTATTATTGTGAGAAATGTAAATATCCTCACCTTCCTCCACAATAACGTATGCTTTACCTGTTTGTTTCATATCAACCGTTCCTACAATGTAGTGCTTAGGAAGTACATTACTTGTAAGATAGACAGGATTTAGCTTATATTTTCCTTGTTTCTCTTCGGAAATTATATTCTCTTGCGACATTGATTTTAGATAATTTTGCACCATTTGTTTACCTGCTTTATCAGATAAACCAAGTCGAGAGGATATTTGTTTATAATTGAAAAGAGAATTTGGGTTTAACGCAAATATTTTTAGTATAGAAGTCTTAAACTCAGAGTTTTTTTCTTTTTTTTCTGCCATAACAAAGGATATTTCTTTGCAAAGATATATAATTTCTTCGTTTTAGAAAATTATTTCTTTGTTTTAAAAAAATATTTCTTTGATTTATTTTCTTAATTCTTTGATTTAATAATTGCGTTTTTTGTTTTATCTTTGCCAGTTGATTTTTCATTAAAATAAGTTTAAATATGATAGAGATAGAAAGCAAATATAATCCAGCAATAGTTGAAGATAAATGGTATTCTGCTTGGTTAGAAAACAAATGTTTTAGTTCTAAACCAGATAATCGTAAAGCTTTTACAATCGTTATTCCACCTCCTAACGTTACAGGAGTACTTCACATGGGCCACATGCTAAATAACACCATTCAAGACGTGCTTGTACGCCGTGCAAGAATGAAAGGATTTAACGCTTGTTGGGTTCCAGGTACCGACCACGCATCTATTGCAACCGAAGCAAAGGTTGTGGCAAAATTAAAAGAAGAAGGAATTGACAAAAAAGACCTTAGTAGAGAAGAATTCCTATCTCACGCTTGGCAATGGAAAGAAAAACATGGTGGCATCATACTTGAACAATTAAAAAAACTAGGTGCATCTTGCGATTGGGAGAGAACACGCTTTACAATGGAAGAAGCACTTTATGAATCTGTAATAAAAGTCTTTGTAGATTTATATAACAAAGGGTTAATATATAGAGGAGTTCGCATGGTCAATTGGGATCCTGCCGCACTCACTGCTTTAAGCGATGAAGAAGTAATATTCAAAGAACAAAACTCTAAATTATACTACTTGAAATATAAAATAGAGGATTCAGATGAATATTTAATTGTAGCAACCACACGTCCTGAAACAATTTTAGGCGACACAGCAGTTTGTGTTCACCCAGAAGACGAAAGATATTCTCACTTAAAAGGAAAGAAAGTAATAATCCCTATTGTAGGACGTTCAATTCCTATAATATTTGATGAATACGTAGATAGAGAATTTGGAACAGGAGCGTTAAAAATAACACCTGCTCACGACATTAACGACTATAATTTAGGAATTAAGCATAAACTTGATTCAATTGATATATTCAATGACAACGGAACTTTAAACGAAAACGGAAAACAATACGCAGGTTTAGACAGATTTGATTGCAGAAAGAAAATTGCAAAAGATCTTGAAGCAGCAGAGTTAATGTTTAAGGTAGAAGACTACAACAATAAAGTAGGTTGTTCAGAAAGAACAGGAGCTGTAATAGAACCAAAATTATCTCTTCAATGGTTTTTGAAGATGGAAGAATTAGCAAAACCAGCTCTTGAAGTTGTAATGAATGATACAATAAAATTCCATCCATCTAAATTCAAAAACACTTACCGTCATTGGATGGAAAACGTAAAAGACTGGTGTATTTCTCGCCAACTATGGTGGGGACAAAGAATTCCTGCATATCATCTTCCAAACAGAGAATTTGTTGTTGCAGTATCAGCAGAAGAAGCATTGAAAAAAGCACAAGAACTTTACCCAACAGAGAATTACACACTCAATGACTTAAAACAAGATGAAGATGTATTAGACACATGGTTTTCTTCATGGCTTTGGCCTATGAGTGTCTTTGATGGAATTAGAAATCCTAACAATGAAGAAATCAATTATTACTATCCAACAAACGACTTAATCACTGCACCAGAAATTATCTTCTTCTGGGTTGCAAGAATGATTATTGCAGGATTAGAATACAAGAAAGACGTTCCATTTAAAAACGTATATTTCACAGGAATCGTAAGAGACAAACTCGGACGTAAGATGAGTAAGAGTCTTGGCAATAGTCCAGACCCTATTGAGTTGATTGAAAAATACGGAGCCGATGGAGTAAGAATGGGAATGTTGCTTGCATCTCCTGCTGGCAACGACTTACCTTTCGATGAAAGCTATTGCGAACAAGGAAGAAACTTTTCTAACAAGATTTGGAATGCACTTCGCTTAATTAAGTCATGGACTGTTGAAGACATTGAGCAACCTAAAAGTTCAGCCCTTGCAATAGAATGGTTTAAAGAAAAAATGAACAAAACATTAGCTGATTTGGAAGACGATTTCTCTAAATATCGTTTATCAGAATCATTAATGAATGTTTATAAATTCGTATGGGACGATCTTTGTTCTTGGTATTTGGAGATTATTAAGCCTGCTTACCAAGCTCCAATAGATAGAAAAACATTTGAAGCCACACTTGATATTTTTGAAGATGTGATGAAAATCCTTCATCCTTTTATGCCATTTGTCAGCGAAGAGGTTTATCACATTATAAAAGAGAGAAAAGAAAACGAGTTCATAATGCAAGCTCAACTTCCTGCAATAAAAGATATAAACACAACACTTCTAAACGAATTTGAGTTTATTGAAGAATTTATTACAGCAATAAGAAGCGTACGAAACGAGAAAAACATAGCTCAAAAAGTTGCTTTACAAGTTTATTTCACAAAATCAGAAGAAGCAAGCATAATAGAAAAATATTCAGACATTGTTTGCAAACTTTGTAACCTTGACACACTTTCATCTTGCGAAGAAAAGGTTGAAAAAGCTATTGCAAAAATGGTAAGAACCGTTGAATTCTTTGTGCCTTTGACCGATAATGTAAACAAAGAAGAAGAAATCAAAAAAATAAAAGCAGACATAGAATATTATGAAGGCTTTAAAAATTCGGTAATGAAAAAACTTTCAAACGAAAACTTTGTTAGTAAAGCACCAGAGCAAGTAGTAGCAATGGAAAGAAAGAAACTTTCAGACGCAGAACAAAAAATAGAAACACTAAACGAACAATTAAAGGCATTTTTATAGGATTTTCTATGACAATTTGACACAAAAAAACACTTTTGGCACAAAACTTGCCTTTAACAAAACAAAGAATTAATTTTATAAATATTAAAAACAAAATAGGAGATTAACGAAATGGCAAATGTAAACGTTAGACCTTTATCTGACAGAGTTTTGATTAAACCTGCGGAAATGGAACAAAAAACTGCATCAGGTATAATTATTCCAGACACTGCAAAAGAAAAACCAATGAGAGGGGAAGTTGTAGCAGTAGGACCAGGAAAAAAAGACGAACCTATGAGCGTTAAAGTAGGCGATCAAGTACTTTACGGAAAATATTCTGGAACAGAAATAGCAATTGATGGTATTGATTACCTAATTATGAGAGAAAACGATATTTACGCAATCATCTAAAAAATTAAAACTATGGCAAAAAACATAATATTCAACACAGAAGCAAGAGAACAATTAAGATTAGGAGTTGATGCTTTGGCTAATGCTGTTAAAGTAACATTAGGACCAAAGGGAAGAAACGTTATTATTGATAAAAAGTTCGGTGCACCACATATTACAAAGGATGGAGTTTCTGTTGCTAAAGAAGTAGAATTAGAAGACGCAGTTCAAAATATGGGAGCTCAGTTAGTAAAAGAAGTTGCTTCAAAAACTAACGATCAAGCAGGAGATGGAACTACTACTGCAACAGTTTTAGCACAAGCAATAGTAAATACAGGAATTAAAAACGTAACTGCAGGTGCTAATCCAATGGATTTGAAACGTGGTATTGACAAAGCAGTTGCCGAAGTAATAAAAGATTTAAAGGCTCGTTCAAGAGAAATTGGCGAAGGCAAAGAAAAAGTAGAACAAGTTGCTACAATATCAGCAAATAACGACAAATTCATCGGACAAATCATTGCTGATGCAATGGATAAAGTTAAAAAAGAAGGTGTAATCACTATTGAAGAAGCAAAAGGCTTAGACACAACAGTAAAAGTTGTAGAAGGAATGCAATTCGATAGAGGATTTCTTTCTCCATACTTTGTTACAAACACAGAAAAGATGGAAGCAATTTACGAAAATCCTTTCATCTTAATCTACGACAAAAAAATCTCTAACCTAAAAGAGCTTTTACCAATATTAGAAAAAACAGTTCAAACAGGAAGAGGCTTACTTATCATCTCAGAAGACATAGAAGGAGAAGCATTAGCAACACTTGTTGTAAACCGTCTAAGAGGTTCTTTGAAAATTGTTGCAGTTAAAGCACCAGGATTTGGAGACAGAAGAAAAGAAATGTTAGAAGACATAGCAATTCTTACAGGTGGTACAGTAATTTCAGAAGAAAAAGGATACAAACTTGAAGATGCTGACCTTACAATGCTTGGTTCTGCTCAAAAAATAACAGTTGATAAAGACAACACAACAATTGTTTCAGGTGCAGGAGCAAAAGAACAAATCGATGCAAGAGTTAGTCAAATCAAAGCTCAAATCGAAAAAACAACTTCTGACTATGACAGAGAAAAACTTCAAGAAAGACTTGCAAAACTTGCAGGTGGAGTTGCAGTAATCTATGTTGGAGCAGCCTCAGAGGTAGAAATGAAAGAAAAGAAAGACCGTTTTGACGATGCACTTAACGCAACAAGAGCAGCACTTGAAGAAGGAATTATCCCAGGCGGTGGAGTAGCTTTCATAAGAGCAATTTCAGCATTAGAAAACCTTAAAGGAGAAAACGAAGACGAAGAAACAGGAATCCAAATCGTACGCAGAGCATTAGAAGAGCCTCTTCGCCAAATCGTAGCCAATGCAGGAATGGAAGGATCTGTTGTTGTAAACAAAGTAAAAGAACTTCAAGGAGATTTTGGCTTTAATGCAAGAACAGAAGTCTATGAAGACCTTCACGCAAGTGGAGTTATAGACCCTACAAAAGTAGCAAGAGTAGCAATAGAGAATGCAGCCTCAATCGCATCTATGATTTTGACAACAGAATGCGTTCTTTCAGAAATAAAAGAAGAAGCACCAGCAATGCCAGGTGCACCAGGCGGAATGCCAGGAATGTATTAAAAAATATAATCAATAAGTCCAAGAGATTCTCTTGGGCTTATTGTTTTTTAAAAACAAGATATTATGATACAAAGAATACAAACATTATACTTAGTTGGTGTTTTAGTCCTTTCAATATTAAGTTTCTGTTTCCCGTTAGCAGAGTTTGAAACAGATAAGTATGACACAACAGAATATAACATTCTTCCAAAAGATTTACCAGCAGACACAACAGCACTTCCTCAAACAACAATTGCGTGGAATGCGATATTCTTCCCTATTGCCACAGGAATACTTGCATTAGTTGCTATTTTCCTATTTAAAAATCGTCCTTTGCAAATGCGAATCTCAGCTTTTGGATTCCTTATTGCGACAATTTACGTAGGAATGTTGCTTTTGTGGATAATTTCCGCACAAGAAACTGCACTTGCTCAACAACAAATCCAAGTAACCAAAACAATATATGGTGTTTCCACTTATCTACCAATGGGACAAGTCTTATTATTTATCTTAGCCCAAAGAGCGATTAAAAAAGACGAAAAATTAGTCAGAGATTCTGAAAGAATCAGATAATAACTCTAAGAGTTAGAAAAATAAAACAGTCATTTTTTCAATAAAATGGCTGTTTTATTTTTTTACAACGCAATTGTACGAGTAGTTTAATCAAGTTAAATTAGAAGTTTAATCAAATTAAACTTGTAGTACGAAGCGATTGTACTAATTTCCAATTCCGTTTTTCTTAATTTTTTCTTTGCTTTATCTTTTTTTTATTCTTATCTTTGCAGAAATTAAACTTTTAAACGCAATGAAAAAACTAAGATTAAGCATTTTAATATTGGCTATTTCAGCCTTTTTTTCACAATCCTTTGCTTGCACAAGCATATTAGTAACGCGTAAAGCCTCAAAAAATGGCTCTACAATGATAACTTACGCTGCCGATTCTCACACTCGTTATGGCGATTTATACTATTTACCTGGTGGAGTGCATAAACCGGGCGAAATGATACAGATTTTTGACTACGGAGATGGCAGACCTCTTATTCAAATTCCACAAATAGAACGCACATTCACCATTATTCGTAATGCAAACGAAGTTGGACTTGGCATAACCGAAACAACCTTTGGAGGAAGAGCAGAGCTTGAAAGCAAAACCCCTGCAATCGATTACGGAAGTCTAATAAGACTTGCGCTGCAAAGAGCATCTAATGCACGAGAAGCAATAAAAGTAATAGCCGAACTAACAGAAACATACGGATACTGTTCATCTGGCGAAAGTTTTTCAATAGCAGACGACAAGGAAGTTTGGATTATGGAAATTATTGGAAAAGGAGAAGAAAAAGGAGCCGTGTGGGTAGCGATGAAAATACCAGAAGGCTACATTTCTGCACACGCAAATCACGCTCGAATCACAACTTTTCCACTTGAAGCAAAGAAATCCTACAAAAGTATAAGCTCTAAATCACTTAAACACATATTTCACCCTGATGTAGAGGTAGTTTATAGCCACGATGTCATTGCATTTGCACGCAAAAAAGGTTATTTCAACGGAAAAGACCAAGAATTTTCTTTCTCAGACACATACGCACCAATCAATTTCTCTGCTGCAAGAGGCTGTGAGTCGAGAGTATGGTCTATTTTTCGCCGTTGCAATTCTCAAATGCAACAATACGAAAACTATGCTATGGGCTTAGACTTAAAAAACCGTATGCCACTTTGGATAAAGCCAGATAATTTACTAAGTGTTCAAGATGTAATGGAGTTAATGCGAGATCATTTTCAAGGAACAAAGATGGATATGACACAAGACTTAGGAGCAGGTCCATTTAAGTGCCCTTACCGTTGGAGACCAATGGATTTCACTATTGATGGAGTAGAATACGTACACGAAAGAGCAATTTCAACACAACAAACAGGCTTTTCAATGGTTATAGAATCAAGAGAAAATATGCCAACTTTTGCAAAAGGATTGATGTGGTTTGGAGTTGATGACACTTATTCAACAGTTTATATGCCAATTTACACAGCATTGCAACAAGTAAGTGAACACCTACAAGAAGGAAACGGAGCAATGATAGAATATAGTGAAACATCAATGTTTTGGTTATTTAATTTTGTAACAAATTATGCCTACACACGCTACAATGATATGATAAAAGACATAAGAAAAAAACAAAAAGACTTAGAAGACTATTTCATAAAAGAAGTTTCTGCCTTTGACGAAAAACTACTCATATCTTTCAATCAAAAAAGCTCAGAACAAGAAATAAAAAACTCTATGACATTGTTCTCTAACCATAAAGTAGCATTAACCTTTAAAGAATGGACAAACTTAAAACACTACCTATTGGTAAAATACATTGACGGCAATGTGAAGAAAGAAGCAGATGGTAAATTTATTGAAAATCCTTACAGAAAAGGACAATGCGTTTCTCCTTCACAACCTCAATATCCAGCAGAATGGTATGAAACAATAGTAAAAGACAATGGAGAAATTCTTAAAGTAGTGAAATAAATAAAATAAAAACACAGTTATGACATACCTTATCATTGTTTTAGCCATATTATTAGGCATAATAGGAATTATAGGAGCGATTTTACCCGGATTACCTGGCACTCCGCTGAGTTATCTTGGTATATTAGCCTTGATTTTTCTTCCTAATTTTCCTATAAACTCTACCTATCTTGTTGTAATGGGCGTGATCGCTTTGGCAATCACAATACTTGATTACGTAATTCCAATTATTGGAACAAAAAAATTTGGAGGCACAAAAGCAGGTGTAAGAGGAAGCACAATAGGTCTTATAGTTAGCATTTTTGTTTTGCCATTATTAGGAATCACAATAGGACCTTTTGGAATTTTTGGAATAATATTAGGGCCTTTTCTTGGAGCTTATTTTGGAGAAATGATAGCTCACAACGACCAAAACGCATTACGCTCTGCATTTGGTTCGTTTATAGGATTTATTGCAGGGACTTTCATTAAAATTATCTATGGAATAATTGCAATAATCTTTATAATAAAAGATTGTTGGACATATTTATTTTAAGCAAAAATGGAAAAAATAAAAATACTCTTTGTCTGCCATGGAAATATTTGCAGAAGCCCTATGGCAGAGTTTATAATGAAAGACTTAGTCAAGAAGAAAGGCGTAGAATCTCGCTTTGAAATTGCCTCATGTGCTACAAGTCGAGAAGAAATTGGCAATAGCGTTTACCCTCCTGCAAAAAGAAAACTTGCAGAGCATAACATATCTTGCGAAGGCAAAACTGCACGTCAATTTACCAAAGAAGACTATAATTATTACGACTACATAATTGCAATGGATCGCAATAACCTAAGAAATCTCACACCATTTGTAAAAGAAGATAAAGAAAACAAAATTTCTCTTATGATGAGTCATTGCAAAGAGCATAAAGATGTAGCAGATCCGTGGTACACAGGAGATTTTGAAGCTACTTGGCAAGATTTATTCAAAGCCTGCACCTCACTACTTCAAAACCTTCTCGTAGGCTAACCTTACACTTTCGTACATAACCTTACCACAATATTTATAATGCAAGGAAGCAACAAGTCCTTGCATTATTTTATTATCAGGGTGCGTATCTATTCTTATGCTATCGGAAGAAAGTTTTGCTTCATTTTCTGCAAAAATCATAAATAACTTACCATACCCCTCTCCTACGTAAGAATCGCTAACGCAAGCTCTATGAATAGTTGCATAATTCTGCGTTTGCAAAATCCATTCTCCTCCTTCAAGGTCGTTATATGCCTTTTCGCCTGTGTAAACCAATGCTCCGTATGCTAAAATTTTTTCTTCCTTGCACAAAACTCTACCCACACCATTTGCAATGTCTTGTAAAACGACTTCTTTATTTGGATAACCATTTTGCCATTGAGAAATCCCTGCATCGCCAAGTCTTTTTATTGCACAATTTATGATTTCCACTATATTATCCACCTCATCAAGAGTTGGTTTCCTAAAAACAAATCTTTCTTGATTCATAAAAAATTCAATAAAACTTTGAATTAGCAAATATACAACAAAAAATTTTCTTTATATTTGCAAAAACAAAAAAACAAATTACTATGAAAAAATTGTATCGTTCTAATACAAACAGAAAACTTTGCGGAGTATGTGGAGGATTCGCAGAATATTTTGATTTAGACCCTACTATAATGAGACTTTTAGTTGTAATTCTCACTCTTTTTGGAGGAGGTGGATTATTGATATATTTAATTTGTGCATTAGTTATTCCAAACAA
>CALDHX010000002.1 GCA_937901525.1 uncultured Bacteroidales bacterium | reverse complement strand
ACATCTTCTTTTTCCTCGCAAGATGTAAGGCTAAACAATGCTATAGATAGCAAAACATAAAAAAGTGATTTAATTTTTGTACCTTTCATATTTCCAAATTTAAATTATTAAATAATAACACGATTGCAAAAATACATTTTTTTTATTTGCAAAAAGTAAAGAAAAAAAAGGGAGAACTCTTTGTTTCTCCCTTTTGTATGTGTGTTTTTGTGTTTCCTTATTTTGTTGTTGGAAGGATTTGGCGTGCTGCTGTTTTTGGATTGTTGATTGTGTCGCAACCGTTTACGCAACCGCCTGGGCATGACATTACTTCTATGAAGTTGCCTGGGCATTGTCCTGCTTTTGCGTATTGTTTTAATTGACGGATTACTTGTTTGTTTAATCCATCTATTACAACTTCTTTGATTACGTTTGGATCTGGTGCTGTAAGTTTAACAGATTCGGTTACTCCTGAAATCATTGCAAATCCTCTTCCGTGTCCTACGATGTTTGGATCAAGTGGCATTGGTTCTAAGGCTTCTAAATCTATGTTTGAGGCTTTGAATAATGCTTCGATTTCTTCGTATGAGATTACGTAATCTACTTCATCATATAGACAGCTTTCGCTTCTTTTTCCTACGCATGGTGATACCATAACGGTTTTTGCGTCTGGGTATTTTTCTCTTACGTGGCGTGCTGTGTAAACCATTGGTGAGTGTGTTGTAGAAACGTATTGTTGCATTTCTGGCAAGTGTTTTCTTACAAGATTCATCCAACTTGGACAGCATGATGTTGTCATAAATGATGCTCCTTCGTGAAGTCTTTCTATGAATTCTTCTCTTTCGTGTTCGGTTGTGATGTTTGCTCCTAAGGCTACTTCTACTACGTCAAAGAATCCTAATTGTTTGATGCCTGCAAGCACTTTTCCATAGTCGGCTTTGAATTGTCCTCCTAATGATGGTGCAACCATAGCTACTACTTTTTTGCCTTCTTTTATGTCGCGGAAGATATCGATTAGGAATGTTTTTTCAAAGATTGCTCCGAATGGACATGCTACCATACATTTACCACAATAGATACATTTGTCTGGGTCTATGTGTTCTATTCCGTGTTCATCTTTTGAGATTGCTCCTACTGGACAGCTTTCTTCGCAAGGTACAGGTTGGTAAATGATTGCGTGGAATGGACATGCTTCCATACACATTCCGCAGTTTACGCATTTGTCTGTATCTATGTTGGCTTGTTTTTCGCCTACTGTGATTGCTCCTTTTTTACATGCGTATGTACATGGTCTTGCTACACAAGCTCTACATAGGTTGGTTACTATGTAGTTGTTTTTAACGCATGATGAGCATGCTTCATCGACAACTGTCATCATTACTGATGTTTTGTCTGTTCTTTCTTGTGCAAGTTTTGCGTAATGTGATAATGGGTCTAATTCGTCTTTTTCGTCATATACGTTAAAGCCTAAGACTGCCATTGTTTTGTACTTCAAGACTGCTCTTTCTTTGTGTACGCAACATCTTGTGTTTTCTTTGTCTTTTGGACGCATTTCTAATGGTAGTCTATCTATCTTTTCTACTAATTCATCGTTTAGTATTAGTTTTGATAGACGCATTAAGATTTCTCTTCTTATTTCTACTGCGTTATTTAATGCCATTATTTTTCGTGTTTTTTAAGGTTTGTTATTCGCGTTCTATTCCTAATTGACGGTATATTTCGTCTAAGAGTTTTTCTTCTGTGCATTCTTGTATTAGAACGTCTCCTACTTTTGCGTATGGTGGTTTTGCTACACCTTCCATGTCGTGGCAACCTAAGCACGCTGAACCAATCATTTCTACTTTGTCTTTAATGTCTTCTGGCAAGTTTTTTTTCATTTTTGCCAATTCTTCACCTCCTGTTATGTAACAGTAAGTGCCTACACAAATTCTTACGTTTAACATATTATTACTGTTTTTTTATTGTTTTATTATATAAATTGCATTCTTACGTCTTTCATAAATTTGTTCTCTAATAGCGAGGCTATGTTTTTTGCTACGTTTCTTCGTATTTCAAGTTCTACTGGTAGGCTTGGGTCTTGGTGAGCTACATTGATTTTTGTACCTACTAATAAATCTATTATATCGGCATCAAGTATCATTCTTAACATATCCCAAGCGGGTCCTTGTCCTGAGAGATCGGTTGGTTGACCTTTTCTTAATATTTCTACTAAGGCTCCAAGGGTTATGATTCCTTCTGTCATTAGGTCTATGCCTTCCATCTCTGACTTTGGTGGTAAGCCTGCTACTATATCGTCTATGTTTACGGTTATTTCTTTTTTTAATTCTCTTGAAAGTATTTGTGAAGTAGTTCCTCCGCAAACTATTTTCTTTCCTTCGTATGAGGATACTATTTCTGCAAGGTATTTGTCTTTTGTTTCGGAAAATGGTGGCCCTGTACAGATTAGAAGCTTTCTTGGTTTTCTTACATACATCACTACGCAAGATGTATCGTCTTTTGGACGAAGTATGTCGTTGAGTTCTGCTTGTTTTACTATTTTCATTGAAAGTTCTCTTGCCGAGATTTGTGGATGTTGTTCCAATAATTCTTCTATAAAGTCATAAACTAAGTCTCCCCAACCAAATGGCATATCCATATTACCTATGCCTGATTGTGTTACTCCATCGGAATAGAAAATTAATCGGTCTTCTTTTTGTAGTGTTATGTTTGATAGTTTTAGTCTTCGTTCTTCCAATGATGCTGTATTAGCATTCCCTCTGTGTATTATTGTATCGCTACCTTCTATTTGTTGTACTTTTCCATTTCTCACCAAAATTAATGAAGGATTGTCATATTCTACTATGCTTGCTTCTCCGTTTGAGTCCACATCAACTATTGTAAAAGTGGAATAGCTTATGTTTCTTACGCTATCTACGGGAAGTGTGTTCATTATGGATTGTACAGTTCTTACGATAGGCTCGTGTCTTACTCTGAAATTCATCGCCATAGAGGCGGTCATTGTTGAAAGGACATTGGCTTTTACTCCACTACCTAATCCGTCTGAAAGTACTGCTATGTTTCGGTTTTCTCCTACGCATTTACGTAATAAAACGGAGTCTCCACAAACTATGTTTTTATGTTTGTTGTTTTGATAGCTTCCTACTTCTATGAATAAGTTTTCTTTATTTGACATTATTCTAAGGCTTTATAGATCAAAGGTCAATGGTATGTCTTTTTTTTCTTTGTCTTTATGAGACTCTACTATGGAATTGAGCATTGCTTCGGTGTATGAGGCATTTTCTCCTAATAGAAAGGCTATTTTTTGTACGACTTTCATATTTTCCATAATCACATCTTGTGTTCTTTTTAAAACTATGTCTTTTCTTACTTCTGGTGCGTGAAGATTTTGCAGTATTCCACATACTAATGAGAAATCTTGCACTGAAAATATAGACAATCCATAGTAATTATCACCTTCTCTTATATCTTGCTCTAAGACATCTACTCCTGTGCTTAAAACAGAGGAGAAGAATTTGTGGAATGGCACAAGTTTTGTGATGTCTGCTCCATGTAAGCCCGGATTTGTATCATATAGTGCTTTGACTTCTTCGCCGAGCATTGAAGCAAATTTTTCGTTTGTATCTACTATTTTTAGGCTTTCATTAACTATTACTATACCTTGTGGAATTTTCTTTAAAAGAATGTTGGTTTTGTCTTGTGCTATCTTTCGCATATATGATACACACATATCATTTTCTGCTCTTCCATCTATTAAAGCTTTTGCAAATTGACGACAAGTGTCGTATCCACAACCTCCACAGTTTAATTCATCTGCTTCACTTTTTTTGTTTACTCTTTTTAAAGCCTCTTGTATTTGTTGTTGTGTGTATTCTTTTTGTTCTACTGGTTTTATATATTCGTAGTTTTCTCGTATATCTAAGTTATCTAATACTTTTTGGTAATTATGTTCGTCTTTTTGTGTGTTTACATTTTTTAGCACTTGCACTCTCTTTGTTGCCGAAGAACAATTTTCATTTGAGCAAGGTCCTTTTATGCAACCACCTTCACAAGTCATTAACTCTAAGAAAGTTTTGCAACTTGTATCTAATTGTTTGAAGTCAGAAAGGATTTCTTTTATGTTTTGAACACCCGAAAAAGTCATATATCGTGCATCTACATTTCCTGTATTATGATTGATTCTTGCTTCGGTAGTTGTTATGCTATCTATCATATTTGTTAGCATTCCTCCATCGATTGGATATAGGTTTCCTTTTGAGGCTTTGAATGGGAAAAAGACATCTTCCTGAGTTGGTTTCATAAACTCAAAGTAAATGCCCATATCATCAAATAATTCTTTGATTTCTTGGAATGTTAAAACGAAATCTATCTTATCTTCAAATTGATCTAATTCTGATTTCTTAGCAGCACATGGTCCTACAAAGGCTACTTTCACGTTTGGATATATACTCTTTAAGAATAGAGAGTGTGTAATCATTGGAGAAAACACTGGCACTATATAAGAGGAGTATTCTGGATAGTATTTTTTGATTAGTTGCACTGCCGAAGGACAACAAGAGGATATATACACTCCATTTTCTTGACTATCTATCCAAGCTTTCGTTGCTTCTGCTACTTTTTCTGCTCCTATTGCGGTTTCTGACACTTGCCAAAAGCCTGCTTCTTTGAAGGCTGCTATTACTTTATGTATGTCTTCTTTGGCATATTCGCTTAGATAACTTGGAGCTAAAGAAACTATTATTTTTTCTTGTCGCATCAAGGATTGTTTTACCGAAGCTAAGTCATTTCTAACTTTTTTTGTGCCATTTGGGCAAATAAGTGTACAAGTACCACAATAAATACATAAATCAGGAACGATTGAAGCCGAACCTGATTCTAATTTGATTGCTTTTACAGGACATGCTTTTACACATCTGTAACAATCTTGACAATTACTTTTTTCCGTATAAACAGGAGCAGTATTTTGCATAAAAACAAATTTTAAAGTCCAAACTTATTGTTTAATATTTCTAATAATTTGGTTTTATTTACCATTGTAAACATTTCACCATCAATTATTACAACAGGTCCTTGGCTACATTGTTGAGAACATAACTGTCCTTTAAATGTTATTTTTGCTTTAAGGTTGTTTACTTTAATATATTCTTGGATAAATTCAAGATTTTTATTATTACCTCTTGCAAAACAAGAACTTCCTAAACAAATAATTATTTCTTTTTTTTCCATTGTTATATTGCGTTTTTATTGTTTTAATCAGAAATTAACTTTTTATATCTCATTCTCTTAGGAGTTGTATCTCCTAAACGTTTTTTCTTATTTTCTTCATATTCCGAATAAGAACCTTCAAAGAAATATACTTGCGAATCTCCCTCAAAGGCTAAGATATGTGTTGCAATTCTATCCAAAAACCATCTATCGTGAGAAATTACAACAGCACAACCTGCAAAATTCTCTAACCCTTCTTCTAATGCTCTTAATGTATTTACATCTATATCATTAGTAGGCTCGTCTAATAATAATACATTAGCCTCACTTTTAAGAGTCATTGCTAAATGCAAACGATTTCTTTCCCCTCCTGAAAGAATTCCGGTTTTTTTATTTTGATCTGTACCAGAAAAATTAAATCTTGAAACGTACGCTCTTGAATTAACCAACTTGCCACCTAAGGCTATTTGTTCATTTCCTGCTGAAATAACTTCCCATACATTCTTTTCAGGATCAATATCTTGATGTTGTTGATCTACATATCCAACTTTAACTGTTGAGCCCACATCAAATGAACCCGTATCAGGTTTTTCTAACCCCATTATCATTCTAAACAAAGTTGTTTTCCCAGCTCCATTTGGTCCTATCACACCTACAATACCAGCAGGAGGAAGTGAGAAACTTAAATTCTCAAACAACAACTTATCTCCGTATGCTTTAGAAATAGAATTCACCTCTATAACTTTGTCTCCAAGACGAGGTCCATTTGGAATAAATATTTCCAATTTTTCTTCTTTTTCCTTTACATCTTGACTCATCATTTGTTCGTAAGAACTCAATCTCGCTTTACCTTTAGCTTGTCTTGCTTTCGGTGTCATTCTAACCCATTCCAACTCTCTTTGCAAAGTCTTTCTTCTCTTACTTTCTTGTTTTTCTTCCATTTCAAGACGCTTAGTCTTTTGATCTAACCAAGAAGTATAATTACCTTGCCATGGAATACCCTCTCCTCTATCTAATTCCAATATCCAACCAGCAACATTATCCAAGAAATATCTATCGTGAGTAACAGCAATAACAGTTCCTTTATATTGTTGTAAGTGCAACTCCAACCATTCTATACTTTCAGCATCCAAGTGGTTTGTTGGCTCATCTAACAATAATATATCTGGTTCTTGAAGTAAGATTCTACACAAAGCAACACGTCTTCTTTCTCCTCCTGAAAGATTTTTCACCAAAGCATCATCAGGCGGACAACGTAAAGCGTCCATTGCTCTTTCAAGCTTATTATCAAGATTCCAAGCATCGTGTTGCTCCATCAATTCGGTTAATTCTCCTTGACGTTCAATAAGAGCAGCCATTTCCTCATCACTCATCGGTTCGCAGAATTTCATATTAACTTGTTCATATTCTGCTATCAAATCAGCAACCTCCTTCACACCTTCAAGAACCACCTCTTTCACAGTCTTTGTGTCATCTAACTTTGGTTCTTGTTCCAAATAACCAACAGAATAACCCGGAGAAAAATGCACTTCTCCTTGATGCGATTTATCAAGTCCTGCAATAATCTTTAAAAGAGTAGATTTTCCTGAGCCATTTAAACCAATAATACCAATCTTAGCCCCATAATAAAAGGACAAATAAATATCTTTCAAAATTTGTCTGCTTGGCGGGATTAACTTACCAACACCAACCATTGAAAATATAATCTTTTTATCGTCTTGTGCCATAAATATTTAATTCTATTTTATTAACCAATTATTTTCATATCCTTTAAATTCAACTGCAAAGAAGTTCTTCCTTGAAAATCATTCTCGTCTATTTGATAACAAATATCAAACATACTACCCTTACTTATACTCTTTTGATGCTCTGCCAAACCAAATCCAATACAATCAAAAGGAAAAGAAGATTTTTCCCTTGAAACAGCAGAAAGTTTCAAATGCTTACTACCAACTGTTCTTGCAAAACCCGTATCCATCAAACGCTTACTGCAAAATATTGGAACATTATTCTCAGGACCAAAAGGAGCAAATTGTTTCAAAATTCTAAATAAACGCGGAGTAATATTTCCCAATTCTATCTCCATATCAATCTCTATTTCAGGAATCATTTGACTCTCCAAAATAGACTCTTCCACCTCTTTTTCAAATAAAAGCTTAAAACTCTCTAAATTCTTTTCTTCCAAACTCAAACCAGCAGCAAACTTATGACCTCCAAAGTGAGTAAGCAAATGAGAACAAGACTCAATAGCAGCATAAATATCAAAATCCTTCACACTTCTTGCCGAACCTGTTACCAAATCATTACTTTTTGTAAACACAATAGTAGGTCTATAATACTCCTCTATAAGACGAGAAGCTACAATACCAATCACACCCTTATGCCATTTCTCACCATAAATAACAGTAGTCTTTTTAGTATTCAAATCAGGACAAGCCTTCAACATAGCCTTAGCCTCTTCAGTAGCTATCTTATCTAAATTTTTTCTCTCCTCATTATTCTTATTAATCTCATCAGCAATCTTTTCCACCTCCTCACGACTTTCAGACTTCAACAACTCCACAGCCTTTCCACCACTTTCCATTCTACCCGCAGCATTAATTCTTGGACCAACCAAAAACACCAAATCAGAAATCGTTAATTCCCTATTGAAATAAAGCTTTGAATTAGCCTCATGCTTAATCTTACTATAAGACAAAATAGCTTCAATGCCAACACGAGGACATCTATTAATTACTTTAAGACCATAATACGCCAACACCCTATTCTCACCTGTCAAAGGCACAACATCAGCCGCAATACTTATCGCAACCAAATCTAAGAAATTCAATATCTCATCAAAAGGCCTATTCTTTTCCTTCTGAATAGCCTGAATCAACTTAAAACCAATACCACACCCACTCAACTCCTTATATGGATAATTAGAATCTACCCTTTTAGGATCCAACACAGCCCAAGCCTCAGGTAAAGTATCAGAAGGCAAATGATGATCACAAACAATAAAATCCACACCCTTTTGTTTGGCATAAGAAATCTCATTATGAGCCTTAATTCCACAATCCAAACAAATAATCAACTTAACATCATTATCCACAGCATAATCTATACCTTTAATAGACACGCCATAACCTTCCGAATAACGATCTGGAATATAAAAATCAATATTAGAAGAAAATCTTTCAAGATAAGAATAAACCAAAGCAACAGCAGAAGTACCATCAACATCATAATCACCATAAACCAAAATCTTTTCCCCACCCTTAATAGCCAACAAAATTCTCTCAACTGCTTTTTCCATATCGTCCATCAAATACGGATCATGCAAATACTCATACTTTGGTCTAAAAAAACGCTCAGCCTCCTCATAAGTAGTTATGCCTCTTTGCACTAAAAGCTCAGCAACAATCTCATAAGTAAACAAATCATCATTCCCTGCATTGTTTTTACCAACACAAAGTTGCTTAGCCAAACTACTAACAATCTCTCTATCACCCCTTTCCTTAAAAGCCCAACGTTTTTCCATATAATATTTAGTCGGTAAAATAACACCGCATTGATTTATAATTATTTAATCCTTCCACTTTACTTCTTAATTTTCTGTGAATATTTCATTCATTATAGTCTATTCCACAAAATTCTCAAAAAAAAGCGAATTCGCGACAAAGATAAGAAAAAACAACGAGGCCACAAACTTTTTTAAACAATATTTCTTCTTCAACAACGACACTACCACTCACAATTCAGACAAAAAAACTCTTTGTTTTATCAAAAAAAATGAAAGAAAAAATTAAAAAAAGCAAAGAAAAAAATAAAAAAACAAAGAAAAAATTAGCTAAACTTTTTAATGTATCTACAACAAAATTACACAGAAAAAAAACTTAAAAATAATGGAGTTGATAGATAAATATTTTATAGGGACAAAAGTGTATGAGGCTTACTGCGTAGATATTAAAAACTTCAACAATCTCATTCCTCTCTTGACGTTCTACTACCAGCAATGAAATATGGATTAGTTGCATAAAAAGAAGATAAATATTTTGTTAAACTGAATTTAAAATGTAAATTTGCAAGCATAAAATAAATTAAATTAATAATTAAACCTGTCTAAAAACGGGGAGTAGTATAAGGAATAGACAAATACATAAAATATTCTGCTACAACTAATATCTAAACAGTGTTTCGTAATTATAGTAAGTATATGATGGCTGAGCGTTTGAAACGCAACGGTGGTTCTGTTCCTGAGGCAAAAGACTTCTCTATATGTGCACTCAGGATAGAGGATGATTGTGCCCAGAAGAAATGTCTTCAAGGTGGATTGTATTTCTTCAATGATCGTTTGTGTCAGACACAAGATGGAGGGGTTAAACTTAATAATAGTCAAGTTCCTCATGATTTCTATGGTACAAATATTAATATACAAGCAGTCGTAGGGCAAAATGGTAGTGGTAAATCTTCAATCCTGGAATTACTTTATCGCATCATCAACAATTTTACATTCATGTTGGAACTGGGTATGCACCGGAACTCTTCTGCTGAACAACTCTTTTATGTAAAAGGATTGCATGCTACTTTATATTATCTGCTCGATGGTCACATCGGAACCTTGGTGGCAAATGGTGATGTTATGTATTTTCACTATGATAGTTATGAACAGCATCTACAATTTGAGGTCTTGGATGACCAAGGATCTAGTATCGTTCGGACTCAAGAACTCGATATTAATAACGAAGTGGTTGAAGAGGCGACAATTCTTACGCCACTCCGTAGGATGGCAGAAGTCTCACGACGATTCTTTTACACCATCGTAACAAACTACTCTATGCAGTCATATAATGATCAGGATTATTATGATGAAAAGACTTACAAAGAGCTCTTTCCTAACTTGAAACAGAGCAAAGGAGGAAAGAAGTTGGTTAGCAAAGTAGTAGTTGAGCGTAAAGAAGGTGACGTATGGATTCGTAGTATTTTCCATAAAAATGATGGCTATCTTAGCCCTATCGTTTTGAATCCTTATCGAGATGAGGGATTCATTGACACGTACAAGGAATATCGTCTTTCTCAGTATCGGCTCTCTACGATATTTATTCAGGCAGAGAAAAAAGGTATTCAAGTAATTGACGATTATAAATTGGCTTCTATAGATTACACCTACAACCCTTGGGCTGTAGAAATGAAGTTCAAAAAACTCTATTTAGGTAAGGTCCGTCACGATTTAGAATGGATAGAATTTTCAAATGTGGTATCATGGCATAAGGATCATCAAGATAGTATTGCTTATTTACTTCTGTGTGAGTTAGGCTTAGAACAGTTGGACTTTACGAAGAAAATCATTAGAGATATTGCTCTCTATATGGTTTATAAGGTGCTTTCTATTGCATCCAAATATCCTTCCTACTATAAGTATGAAGATTTTGGTAATCTTGAATCCTATTTTCAAAGAGGAGAGGACTATTCCAAAGGAGGAGAGGACTATTCCAAACGGATTCACAATCTTGTTGATGCAATTAAGAAAGACAAGTCTCATATCACAATTAAGTTACGACAAGCGGAGAATTTCATCAATTTGATTAAGTGTAACGTTGGGTTGGAACGAGTGTTTAATAGTACTTTTACTTTTGATTATTACAAAAAGAAATTGAACGAATATGGTCTAATTCAGAAGTTCCCATCAAACCTCCGTGAGTTGACCAAAATACTTCCTCCAGCGGTTTTTAGTATTGACATAAAGTTGAAGAAAGATGATGAGACTACTATAAGTTTGAGTCGTATGAGTAGTGGAGAACGACAGTTGCTTTATACCTGTGGCACCTTTATATATCATATAATTAACTTGATGAGTGTGCAAGATTCTAACAGAGTTCGTTATCGCAATATGATGCTTGTGCTTGATGAAGTGGAGATTTGTTTTCATCCGGAGTACCAAAGGCAATTTATCAGTCGTTTGCGGAATATGCTCGCAAAGTTCCGTTTTAACAAATATTGCTCTATTTGCATTATTATTGCAACGCATTCACCCTTTATCCTGAGTGACATACCGCAACAAAACATATTGTATCTAAAGGATGGACAATGTGTGAATGATAATGTATCTATTAATCCCTATGCCGCAAACGTAAACGACATTTTACACCAGAGTTTCTTTTTGGATAAAACCTTCATGGGAGATTATGCTTTGGAAAGAATGCAAAAGTTACTATCAGACATAGAATCCTATGGAAAAAAGAAAATTAATCGAAATATTAAGGACCTCAAAAAGGAGATAAACTTGATAGGAGACAAGTTCCTCAAGCAGCAGCTCACAGCATTACTAACTTATAAGGAGAGACTATTTAATCATGGAAAGAATATTGATTAACGATGATATCTTAAAATATGCACAAAAGTATGAGCAAGCTTTTCGTGAATACCGACTTGATGTACCGACTAAGTTACGAAACATAAAATCAGAGCTTGAAACTTACAATGTAGATAACAAGCTTTCTTGTGATGAGCTTGAACAATATAAGGATTATATAGAAGAGATTGCTAAAGATTATGACAATGCAGTAGACAAGACAAAAAACTTGTTGGTTCTTCAACCACAATATTTTCAAGAGTATATAGACAAATATGAAAATTTTAATGTAGAACTCGATAAAAAACTTTTTTATCATGAACAAGGCGGTGGAAAAAAAACTGGACCAAAAAAGAAGAAATTCTGGAAGTTGATAGTTGATGCCATGCACTATGAGTCGAAAGTTCGTCCAATAATGGTTCCTATCATCGAGGAGATGGGAATTAGAACTTGCGTATATTGTAATATGCAGTATGCTCTTACCATTGACCATAGTAAGGGATTGTATGAGTTAGATCATCGTTTCCCCAAGTCAAAGTATCCTTATTTATGTACAACGTTTTATAATTTGCAGCCTAGTTGTCCAACATGTAATCACGGCAAAAATACTGCTACCGCTGGTTTTGGATTATATACTACTGACCCTAATGAATTGCATCCATTTCATTTATTATCAACCCCTCATTTATATTTAGAGAAACGTAGATTTAATCCCAAATATATCAATATCCACTTGGTTTCGTCTGATGTAAATAATTCAAAGAACTGCCAATTGGCAAAAACTCATGAAGAAGATTTTATGATAGATTCAGCCTATGCAGCGGTAAAGGATGTGGCAGAAGAGACAATTTGGCGATGCAAAGCATATGATGACACATATAAGGATTTATTTATAAAGAATTTCCCAGAACTTTATAATAAAGATGCACTCCATCGTTTTGTGTTTGGAACGTATTCTGACGATAAGAATGTTCATTGTCGTCCATTGACTAAATTGATACGTGATATAGAAAAAGATATGGGTGTTATTATAAAATAATGATGCAAAAATGGTTGGTTATAGCAAAATTACGACATTTTTTCAGAATCATCTCTAAATGACTTTAAAAGTGGAATTTGAGTACATTGTATGTAACCACATTATTGTAATCTGAAGCGATGTTGGACAACATTTTCAGAATATATTGTCGGAGGATAAATATTTTAGGTCTAATGGTCAAAATTCATGATAAAATCGCTGTAATTCACTGATTATTATTATCTTTGAGCATTTGAAAAGTTATGAATAAAAAATTTGCTTTTATTGTGGTTTAAAACAAGTAGTAAAAAACGGCAAGAAAAATGGTAAACAACAATACTCTTGTCGCACTTGTAGCAAACATTTCATGGCAGGTAATCGCCTTAATAACAATGATATAATATCTGATGATAGCATATAGATAAATAAATGGTATGTATGAAATGTACTCCATACTTGATTAAGATATGTGATTTCTATATTGCGAAGTAAGTAAGGGTGAAAATATTTTAAGTAGATGTCTAATGACAGGTATTTACAAAATTGTTTCCCGATCATGCCTGCAAGGGACTGTGCTTTTTTTCTCACTTTCAAGCCAATGTCCTCGATAAGCTTTGAGTAAAAACAAAACACTATTAAAAAACGAATGTTTTTTAATAGTGTTTCTCTTCCGTATAACTTTTTAAAAAGATATCAGTTATTTATTATTATATATATGTATTCCTTTTTGGAAGATTTTTTGTTCTTTTGAAGAATAATTGCTATTGCTTTTAGGAAGAAAAAAATTCCTTTTTCGCATGTAAATTCTTCTTTTTTAGAATAAATAGTTCAACGAACTACATTTCACTACTATTAAGAAATAAAATAAATAAGACAAAAAAAACTCCCGAGAAGAAACTTCCCAGGAGTAAAATCCACAATTATGAAAACAAAAAATGATTCATGCGAAACATAAATCATCGTAGTCTCGGGCGGACTTGAACCGCCGACCCCTACATTATCAGTGTAGTGCTCTAACCAACTGAGCTACGAGACTAAATTTATATTTTAGAAACCTTCTCGGTAGCGGCAGCTTCTCCTGCCCTATTTCTGTATAACCCTCTAGAAAGGAGGTATTCCAGCCACACCTTCCGGTACGGCTACCTTGTTACGACTTAGCCCCAGTTACTAGTTTTGCCCTAGGTCGATCCTTGCGGTCTCGAACTTCAGGCACCCCCAGCTTCCATGGCTTGACGGGCGGTGTGTACAAGGCCCGGGAACGTATTCACCGCGCCATG
>CALDHX010000001.1 GCA_937901525.1 uncultured Bacteroidales bacterium | reverse complement strand
GCGATTCTTTCGATGAGTTGCTCAAATTATCAACTACCACACCAGTATGCCCTGCTTGATAAAGTTCCACCAATGTATGCGAGCCTATAAATCCCGCTCCGCCTGTTACTAAGATTTGCATGATGGGTTAGTTATATCTATATTTCTGCTAACTTTAAGAACAATATGTCCATTTAAATAACAATTATTTTATTCACAACGGCCATTAAAAATTTTATTGGTAACAACAAAAAGAATTTGAATATATATTTTCCATCATTACAGACAACATTTTTTACAACATCAAAAGATTGTTTTTTAAAACGACCTCCAACAAAAGAATTTATATAATACACTAAAATTAAATATCTTGCTGTTTTTTTTACTTCAATATCAGAATACTGTTCTTCAATTGCTTTGTAATGATCTATGTTTTTTTTCCAATGTCTTTTTGTCGCTACAGCACTACCTGGGACTAAACGATATACTGATAAAGATTCATTACTTACACAATAAATTTTTCCACATTCAGCACATGAAAGAAAAAGTGAGCTATCTCCATAAATAAATCTGCTATCTCTTTTAATATTTATTCCATTTCTATAAACAGCACTTGCAGTAGGAATAGTCCAATGCCTTAAAATCTCTGCGCCTGTATATTCTCGTACTTCCAAATTCTTATATAAATCAACTCTACTATCTTTCTTTAAATTTATCCCTTCTTCAATTTTTATATCCGCTTTATGAAAACACATAGAATACTCTCCATTTTCCTCCAAAAAATCTACCTGTTTCTGTAATTTTTGAGCATCTATCCAATAATCATCTCCTTCGCATAGCGCAATATATTTTACATAGTCTCGCCATTCGGCTAGGTATGGCATTTTTGGTTTGCGTTGGCTGTAGTGATTTTCTTTTAAGTAAAGCACTACGATGTAGCAGTTTTTGTTGGTTTTGTGTTGAGCGTAGGTTATGTGTGCATAATCGGTTTCTTTTTCGTAAGCGACAGAAGTATCATTTATGTCAAATTGTTCTGACACAAATTTTCTAATAACCTCTTGCTCGCCATCAGTAGATGCATCATCAACAACCATTACCACGTATGGAAAATTTGTTTGTTGCATTACAAATCCATTCAAAGCATCAAGGATATACTTAGATTGATTGTATGTCATGCAACTCACTCCAACCATGTATTTATATTCTTTTTCCATTACTTTCTTCTTATTTTATTTACAGCCGAAAGGGCTATGTTTTTAATTTCAATATATTCGCTCAATTTTATTGTTTCGCAGACGACAAAGAATGCCAATACTCCTACTGCTATTTGCATTGGCAATATTATCCAATGGCTCAATGGTAGATATTTTAGGAAATATACTGCTAATGCTATTACTAATGCTACTCCGTAGCTTGGTGCTATGTCTTTTAGTTGTTTCCAAGAATTATAGCCCAGTTTCTTTCCTGTATAATATGTGTTTAAGAAAAAACAAATAAGACCTGTTACTATAGAACCGATAAGCATCCAATAGATATCGAAAAATATACCTATACACAATGGTCCTATTGCAATTATCTTCTTGACAATTTCTAAATATAGGAATATATCGCTACGGCCTTGCACTTGTAGCATATTTAGGTTTATGGCATGCAAAGGAAATAAAGACATACTTATGCAAATTAAAGGCAGAAACGTTGCTGCTTGATGCCATTTTTCTCCTATAAGGCAATATATCAAAGGTTCTGCTACTGCTCCAAGGCTTATCATACACACGCAAGTAACAAACATCGTAACTTTTATTACTTTGCGATATGCTGCAACCATACGCTCCTTTTCATCTTGCACTTCTGCCAAAACAGGATAGGTTACTCTTTGTACAATGGAGGTTATGTTTGCAGAAAAGATATTCGCATATTCTCGTCCTCGAGTATATTGTCCCAATGTAGCTGCATTATAGAATTTTCCAACAACTACTTGATAAAGTTGATTCCAAATATTATTTAATAGTCCACTTACAAGTAGTTTCCATCCAAACCCCCACATATATTTGAAACTTTCAACACTAAAATGAAAATTTGGCATCCAACGATTCAATATCCATAAAGCTATGGTATAAACAGCTTGTTTTGAAAGTAATTGTGCGACTAATGCCCATACGCCAAAACCTGCATACGCCATTCCGACACCTATTATTCCACTAAGAATTGCCGATACAATAGATGCTTTTGTCTTGGTTTTGAAATCTATCTTTTTGGTAAGATTGGTTTGCTGAGTAAGCGATAGTCCGTTTATTATAAGTACCAACCCAATTACCCTTACAATAGAGGTGAGTTCCATTTGAAAGAAACTCGATATTAGCGGTGCCGAAAAGTAAAGTAAAGCATACAATACAATGCTAACCACCATATTGGTAATAAACATGGTGCTGTAATCCTCGTTAGTTGCTTCTTTCTTTCGTATTATAGCATTACTAAAACCACTATCTACTATTCCGTTAAGTATGGTGGTAAATATAAGACAAATCCCTATCATACCATACTCTTCCGGAGAAAGTAATCGTGCTAATACAATCCCCACGACAAAGGTTATACCTTGCCCAAGAAACGCATCAGCCGCACTCCAAAACGTGCCTTTTATAGTCTTATTTCTTAATGATGGTTCTGACATTTATATTTGTTTATTCATTAGCATTTCTCCATGTTTTGGACATACTATTCGTTTTTCAATTATATTATTTATTTTAATAAATAATTCTTGTGTTTGAAACTTATTTGCTCTTGATAAATTAGGACGACATCTAATTCCAGTATATATGAATTTTCTGTAAACACAGAATTATCTATATAATATGCTAGGCAACAAGAACAATTTTCTAAGGTTTCAATTATTTCTAAAAAACATTAAAAAAAATTCTATTCTGTCATTTTTTATTAAGAATCTGAACATCATTACCTTTAAAAATCAAAGAAGATTCATAATATTTTGACAAATTGAACCTCTCAAAATAAAAAGCGTCATTTCCAAGTTTTAGAGTATATATAGCACAATTATGAAAGTTCTCAATAATTTTTTATACTGCAAATATGATCGAAACAAGAATAGGTAAGAAAGATTCCTTTAACATTATAATCTAAAAAAGGTTCTGTGTTATCAATATCAATCAACAATAATTGTATAACTTATGTGTGATTATATAAGTTTTTGAATTAAAGATGGAGTTGATATATCTTTTACTATCATTATCTTGTTGTATATCCTCCGTCAACAACTAAGTTAGAGCCAGTTACCCATCTTGACGCATCTGATAATAGATATATACAAGCATTGGCGATATCGTTTGGATTTCCCAATCCTAATAGATGCAAGTCTTCGGTATGTTTTCTCAATTCTGGATCTACTATATGCGGAAGATTTTCATTTATTGGAGTAACAATAACACCTGGAGAAATGGAATTGACTCTAATATTCTTTCTTGAGAGTTCACACGCTAATGATTTGGCACATGAAAATAAAGCTCCCTTAGTCATGCTATATATTGACTTTCCGTTCTCTCCATATTGCCCCGCTACTGAAGAGAAGAAAACAATGCTTCCACCATCTTTAGAGAAATTCCCCATCTTACAAACTGACTGTGTCAAGAAATATGATGTATAAACATTTATTTGAAAGAATTTATTTAAGACTTCTGGTTTGGCATTTTTTAATGGCAAAGTAGTTGATATTCCAGCACAATTCAACAATCCTGAAATTCTACCGACTTTATCAACAGCATCAGAAATAACTTTCTCAATTTTCTTATAATCAGTGAGATTTATCACACCATAATAATGTTCATCATTTCTCTCCAAAAGTTCTTTTGTCTCAGATAGACCTATTTCGTTGAGATCTAACAAAATCAATTTTGCGCCCATTTTAGAACAATTGATGGCACATTGTCTTCCTATTCCAGATGCTGCACCTGATATGACAATGACTTTATTTTCTAGAGAAAATGGATTAAATTGCTTTCCCATCTTTAACTTCAACTATATCACTTATTTTACAATCAACAAATGGAACTATACCAGTAGCCCAAGTCATACCTACTCCAAAAGCGCTCAAGAGCAACTCCTTTTTACCGTTTAATTTATCTTTAAGCTCGCTAACGATTGTCAAAGGAACTGACACTGAAGATGTATTACCATATTTTGAAATTGTCGCAGGAATTTTATCTTCTTCTAATTTCATTTTCTTTGCTATATAAGAATTAATAAAATTATTGGCTTGGTGGAAGATATAATAATCGAAATCATCTTTTATCTTGCCTGTTGATTCCAATGTATTCTTGATATCACGAGGTATTTCTCTAATAACAAAATTAAACACATCGCCTCCGTGCATATAACCTTGCTCAGCACTGCGAATGTTGCCAAATTCATCAACAACATGTTCTACTACAGTTTCCGCCGAACTCATATTTCTGTATCCTCCTGCATCAATCTTTATTAAACCCTCTCTTGAGCCATCAGAGTTTAATGAGAAGTAGCTTTTCCCGAATTTATCGTCTTTTTCAATTATAGCGGCTACACCTGCATCCCCAAAAATGAAAGCACTTCTTCTGTCTTTAGGAGAATAAACCTTGGAACGTGTTTCTCCATCAAGAATAAGTGCTTTACGAAGATTTGAATTTTGCATCATGCTATAAACGACAGACAATCCATAAATAAATGCAGAACAACCGAGATTTATATCAAAGGCAATTGTATTATTTGAGAGTCCAAGTCTATCTTGCAAAATAACAGAAGTAGCCGGCATTCTATAATCTGGGGTTTGTGATATAAATACAAGAAGGTCAATTTCTGATTTATCTATATTATTATCAGAGATAAGTCTTTCCGCAGCTGCAAAACACAAGTCTGATGAGCACGTGTTTATGTCTGCAAAACGGCGTTCAAAAACCCCAATTTTATCAATAACATCTTTGACTTCTTCTTTTGAGAAGAACTCTGTATATTCATAATTATTTATAACATGTTGTGGCACTGCCGCTGCGAGAGCAGTAATGCCTACATGTTCAAATTCCAACTTTGCCATTTAATTTATTTTTGTATTGCTTTATAAAGATCCGCAACTGTACGAAGTTTCTTAAATTCAGCTTCTTCAATCTGAACATCATATTCTTCATCTAACATAGCTATAATTGATAAATATGCCAAAGAACTCCATTCTGGATATTCTCTAAATTGATCATCCATATTTACATCATGATCTTCAATTTCAATAGCTTCTTTCAATAATTCAAAAAATTTTTGTGCCATAATTATTATACTTTTTTTTAGATTTATATTATTTCTCTTTTCTAATTTGTCGTAATCTCTTAATAATTTTCATTACTTCATAATCACCATTTTGTTTATGATGGAAATAATCAAACTTTAGGATAGAAGCTATGCTCACATCATAATACTTCCCATTCTTAAATACAGCTTGACGCATAATTCCCTCAACTTGACTAAACATTGCTTTTCTAATTGATTGCGTCGCCACGTGATCAACAATAGCTTCTCCGTACAAACGATTCAGATTCAATCTTTCAAATGCATACTCATAAATAAACAAATATGATTCTATCCATGCAAAACTATCACTATAGTTCCTATCTCCAATAACAATGCCACTAAAATTTGCAGAACTATTGATATAGTGTATATCTGTTAACGACATGTAACCTATCAATTTATCACTATCAACTGCACATATTGCCCACCACACTTGGTATGGGTTATGTCGCATCCTAGCTTTTACCCAATCTAATGCTTCATCCTTACAGATTCTTCTATTTAACCCAATGCTAAGAGTTTTTAATTCGTCATTATTTGTCCATTCATATATAAACTTAGCATCATCTTCTTCAAATGCTCTGAAATAAACTGTATTTTTCATAATCACAAACTATAAGATTACTTTTTTATCAGATTTATACAATAAATAACCAGCCCTATCTGCATTACTTCTTGCTTTGGGCAATGGAATATCTTTTAACTCACATTCAACTATTTCAGAATAGTTATTTTTATTCTTTATTACATCTCTTACGTATGGAGCCAATTCACTGTAGAAATAAACACCTGAGAAATACTTATTTGATATACTAGGCTCTTTAAATGTATTTGTAGCTACTTCTATTGCACCTTTGACCATATCATAATCCGTAGATAACCTAACCAAATCTGATGTAATAAAGTCACCACCCATTCTTGCACCTATCTCTATTATATAAAATTCCCCTTTTGAATTTATTTTTATTTCAGTGTGACTTGGCGAGTTTGTTATTTTCAATGCAGTTAAAGCCTTCTCTACAATCTCCTTTACTTTCATTACATACTCAGTACCTATATTCGCAGGTTGATGGTGTTGCATTTCAATAAAATTAGGTGCTCCAGATGTAACCTTATCTGTTATTTGTATAAAATGATGTACACCTTTGTAACTTAAATATTCCACACTGAATTCCCTACCGTCAATATACTCTTCTATTATAGCCTCTCCTGTTCTTGAAATATTTGTGGCATTTGATAGAGCCTCAGCCAAACCATTATTGTCATCCAATTTTATAACTCCCTGACTTCCCCCACTATCTACAGGTTTTACTATTATTGGAAAATTAAGTTTATTAATATTAATATCTTTTAATTTAGATGTTTTGCAATATTTAGGAACCAATAATCCAGCCTTATTAAATGCCTCTCTTTGAGTAAACTTATTCTTTGTTAACTCCAAACATTCATAATCATTACTTACCAACCCCATATTTTGAGCAACATAAACAACTGTTGGTAAAGCTGATTCAAGAGAAAAAGAAGTTATTCCATCTATTTTTTCTTCTTTACAAACTTTCAATACTTCATCCTTTTCTGCAAAAGAAATAGGATGAAACTTATCGCAATATTCTTTACATACTGCTCCTTTCTCATAAGCTATTCCAATTATAGTATATCCTAATTCCTTTGCTCGCTTATAAAAAGGTATTGATGGCTCATTAGCTCCAATAACTGCAAGTTTCATAATCAATTATTTATTACATTTACTATCCTTTCCATATCCTTAATTCCATACCTTTGATCAATAGGAATAACAAGAATTGTGTTATAAATTTCTTCTATATCTTTATTTATAAGAACATTATTATCCTCTATTGGCCATAGAACAGGTGCATATATATGTTCTTCTATTAATTTTTTTTGAAGTTTATTTCTATTTTTTACATATATAGGGAAATATAAAGGAGCTGATCGTAATGAATCTAAATCATTATTCACAAAAGAGATATTTGTTGTTTGTTTAATATTTTCAAACAAATATTTATAATTTATAAATCGTTGTTTTTTATTACGTTCAACATCAGCCTTCTGCATAATATTTTTTGATATATTAGACATTAAATGAGGGGTTATTTTTTCTTCAGAATAAATATCAGCGGCTTTTGTTAGATTCCTAGATACTGCTTTTACTTGTTCATTATCCGTATTAAAATACATATTTCTAAGTATCATAGCAGAAAATTGAGTTGATACAAATACTGTATTTTCTTCTTTTGGAAATATAATGTCATCTAATTTATTATCACTATTCTTACACAAAAAGCCACCATCTGGAATAGGGAACCATTTACGATAACTGCCAACATAATAATCCACAAAACCTATTTTTTGTTCAGAAAAAATACTTTGTGTTAAATCTACAACAATTTCTGCACCATTTTCGTTTGCATACTTTAAAGTGCTTATTTCTTCTTGTAAGAAACTCATTCCATAATACGGATGAGCAACAACAATTGAAGGTAATACATTATCAAAACTTGCTATAAATGACTCAGTATCTATTCTTAATTCTTTATTTATTGCATAGTAATGACATTCCCAACCCAATTGTCGAAAAGGTGCAATAACAGTATCGCAAGTATAAGCAGGTAATAATACTTTTTTATTACAATCTTTTGATGATGCAATAACAAATAATGCTTCTCTACACAATGAAAACAAAAAATGTTTTTCTATTAAAAATGAACTTTCAAAATCTTTAGAAAGTTCGTTTATAGACACATCATATATACTCCCTATATCTTTTCTCATATATCAATCTACTATAACTTTCAACCAACTATTTTGAGTAGCTAATGCTTTTTCTAATTGCTCTGCTGTATCAAACTTTAATACCAACGTTCCTATTGCATCATTAGCTCCAAGAAAACTATTTACTTTATCTCCTTTTTCTACCCACAAATCTTCTTCGACTACAAATTGCTTATAATTTTCATCTAATTGCAACGATTCAAACACTCCTTCACTATCTGCATGAAGTATTATTTCTGCCCAATGTCCATTGTATGGTTTTTGTTCAATAGTTACTGGTTCTTCTCCAACCATCGCGCGAGTAATAGCAGTTATCATATCCACACCAGTAGCATATCGTAGCATTTCACACAAACGATTTCCCCCGCCTCTTGGAGTTAATTCCATTATGTAAGGTTTTCCATTAACACCAACTCTAACCTCTATATTAAAAACAGCTGTTTTGAGTTGTAATAGAGTAATTAATCTTTGAATTTCTGAAGTCAAATATTTTTCTTCCTCTTGTGTAAATGTAGAAGGCCATGAATATGCTGCCGGAGTATACGGATTTGTTGCATTTGAATCAAAACGTTGAGATGAATAAGAAACAAATTTCAATTGTCCATCTTGAGCATAACTATCTGTATCAGATGAGCAACCACGTTTCTCAATAAATTCTTCAACTATTATATTTTTGCTAATAGAATATTTTAAAGCATAATCCAATGCTAACGCTAATTCTGATTCAGAGTCTACTCTTGTACAGCCCTTACTTCCTGCTGAATCTGTCGGTTTTACAATTAGTGGATACGTAAACCTATCTTTATTTTTCAAAGCATCTTCAACAGAAGAATAACTATATGCCCATGGAACATTAAAACCATTCTCCGTTAAAAATTTTCTAAATTTATCTTTATTTTGTAAAATAACTACACTTTCATATGGTCCAAAAGAAGGTAACCCCATTTTCTCTTGAACATACGAAGCAGAAACAACTCCTGGATCAACTCCGAAAGACATTATACCATCTATTTGTTTTTCAACAGCGACTTTCAAAACAGCCTCTTTATCAATAATGCTTACATTTACATATTCGTCACTATATTTATGAGCAATATTGTCAGGCAAATAGTCTGCTGTTATAACATAGTAACCTTGTTCATGAGCTGCCTTAATCACAGGAAGAAGATAACGAATACCTCCCAATAGCATTAGTTTCTTTTGCTTCATAACGAATTATTTCACTATTGTTTCAATTACTCTATCAGTATCTTCTTTACTCAACGCATGATGCATAGGTAAACATATAACTTGTTCTGCTATGCGGTGGGCATTTGGAAGATTTTCTTTCACAGAAGACGGCAATCCTCTATATGTAGAAAACTCACTTATCAAAGGATAGAAATATCGACGTCCCATCACTCCTTGTTCTTTCATTTTAGAATATAATTCATCACGTGTCATTCCATATTTTTCCACATCTACAAATATTGGAAAATAAGAATAATTATGTCGAACACCTTCCATATCGTCAAAGAAACTTATTCCTTCAACATTTCTTAATGCCTCACGATAACGCACTGCTACTTGATGACGTGATTCTATTGCTTTATCTACTTGTTTAAGATTTAATATTCCGTATGCGGCACGAACCTCATCTACCTTTGAGTTTATTCCAGGAGCAACTACTTCTGTTTCTCCTGCAAAACCAAAATTCTTTAAATAATCAATACGTTGTTTTGTTTTTTCATCATGTACAACCAATGCTCCTCCTTCAAGCGTATTATACACCTTTGTCGCATGAAAGCTCAACGTACTCATATCACCAGCTTTCAATATGCTTTCACCATCAACTTCTACTCCAAAAGCATGAGCAGCATCATAGATTACCTTTAACCCATATTTATCTGCTATGTTTTGTATTTCCTTCACATTACAAGGTTTACCATAACAATGCACAGGCATTATTGCTGTTGTTTTTGGGGTTATTGCTGCTTCTATTTTTTTAGGATCCAATCCACATGTTTCAGATTCTATATCAACAAAAACAGGCTTTATTCCATTCCACCATAAAGAATGAGTTGTTGCAACAAAACTATATGGAGTAGTAATAACTTCTCCTGTAATTCTAAGAGCTTGTAAGGCTGTTATCAGTGGTAAAGTTCCATTTGTAAACAATGATATATACGGAACTTTAAGATACTTAGCCAATTCCTCTTCTAATTGTTTGTGAAATTTACCATTATTAGCTACCCATTTACTTGACCAAATATCTTCCAACATTGGTTGAAGTTCAGACAAATCTGGCAACAATGGTGAGGTTACTGTTATTGTTTTTTTATTTGCCATAAACTCTCTATATTTATGTTTTTTTTATCAAACCAGTTAAAAAATGGAGTTTCAATAAATCGTATTCTGAGTATATCAATTAGAGTACATACTAAAAAAATTATTAGTACAGAAACTATTGCATACATTATCAGAGATCCCAACGAAAGCGAATAGTTTCCTACACAATCTACAACATCTTTCCACAACCAAGTAAGCATAGCATTAGAATTTGCATGAATAAGTAACACACCAAATGTAGATGCACCAATTGTATTTATTATCTTGCTATAAGGAATTTTTATATTTTTAAAATACAAAAAACTACTAACAGCTACTGCTACTGCTAAAAATTTATTCGAATCAGCAACAAAGTATTGACCTCCACTTTTCATAAAAAACTGCATAACAAACATACTTGCAATACCTAATAAAACAAAAAGAATAGTTAGTAAGCCCCAAAGTTTTTTCTTCTCAAATATTTTGTTAGGATATAAACGAATATAAGACGACACCAAATAAATTACACCAAACCACGTAACATAATTAAATGAAATATGAAATTTAGGAACACTTCCAAACACGCTATACATACATAGTAACAAAATCAAAAGTAATTGATGTTGTTTTTTAGTCATATTTCTAATTAGTATATTCCAAAAAGGTATTGTAAGATAAAAGACTAAAAAACATCCGACAAAATTACTACTAAACCCCCAAAATGGCATCAATAATTCCACAACTCTTAATAATGAAAAAGACTCATAACCTGTAGCAAAAAAGATTCCAAAAAATATAAACTTATACAAATATATTTCCAATACAAGTTTTAAAAACTTTTTCAGAGTAATTTCTGCCTTACACATAAAATACCCTGTAATCATCAAAAAACAATTGATACCAGTCTTTCCCCACATTCCAAACATCCACAAAAACAACGTTTTAATTCCAGTTGGATTTGTTAATATTGGACCATCAACAGAGGTAAGCCCAGAATTAACAACAAAATGGTGTGCGATGATCATTAACATACACACTATTCTGTACATTTCTAAATTAGAACTTCTAATAGAACTTCTAATTTTTTTATTTACATTATGTAGGGGGGGGGTAATTGTTGAAGTCTTAATCATTATTTTGATATTTATTATTTTTTATCTTCCTTTATACATATCTTCGTAGTACTTTTCGTATTCTCCAGATGTGATGTTATCCATCCATTCTTGATTATCCAAGTACCAACGAACTGTTTTTTCTATTCCTTCTTCAAATTGCAGACTTGGTTCCCAACCGAGTTCTTTTTGTAGTTTTGTTGAGTCTATTGCATAACGCATATCGTGTCCTGCTCTGTCGGTTACGTATGTGATAAGGTCTAAGGAATGTCCTTCCGGATTTCCTAAAATCCTATCAACCGTTTTTATCATAACCTTAATCAAATCAATATTCTTCCATTCGTTGAAGCCACCGATATTGTAAGTTTCTGCAATCTTACCATTATGAAAAATCATATCTATTGCTCTTGCATGATCTTCCACATAAAGCCAATCGCGTACGTTTTCTCCTTTTCCATACACAGGAAGTGGTTTGCGATGACGAATATTATTGATAAACAATGGTATCAGTTTTTCAGGGAATTGATAAGGTCCATAGTTGTTTGAACAGTTTGTTACAATAGTCGGCATTCCGTATGTGTCGTGATATGCTCTTACAAAATGATCGCTACTTGCTTTTGCCGCAGAGTATGGTGAATGTGGATTATATTTTGTTGTTTCATAAAAAAACTCATCGCCGTATGCTTTGTGTCCTTCCGATGAAGCAACTGTTTTAAATGGTGGTTCAATTCCTTCGGGGTGATTCATCTCCAAGGCTCCATAAACCTCATCTGTTGATATATGATAAAAACGCTTTCCTTCGTATTTTTCAGGTAATGATTCCCAATATAGTTTTGCTGCTTGAAGAAGTGACAATGTTCCCATTACGTTTGTTTTTGCAAAAGTAAATGGGTCTTTTATGCTTCTATCCACATGACTTTCTGCTGCAAGGTGAATTATCGCATCAACCTTTTCGTCTTGCATAAGTTGATAAAACGCTTCAAAATCGCATATATCCATCTTTACAAATTTGTAATTTGGTTTATCTTCCACATCTTTAAGATTTGCCAAATTACCTGCGTATGTAAGTTTATCAAGATTTATGATATTATATTCTGGATATTTATTTACAAATAACCTTACCACATGCGAGCCAATAAACCCCGCTCCTCCTGTTATTACTATATTGCGTTTCATTTCTTATTTTCTTTTTAATTCATCTATGACTTGCAAAAGATATTGTCCATATTGATTTTTAATCATTGGTTGAGCTAATTCTCTCATTTTTTCTTCACTTATCCAACCTCTACGATATGCTATTGCTTCAAGACATGCTATCTTTAAGCCTTGTCTTTTTTCTATTACTTCCACAAAAGTTGAAGCTTCTGAAAGAGAATCATGTGTACCTGTATCAAGCCATGCAAATCCACGTCCGAGTGTTTGCACTTTTAGTTGTTTATCTTCCAAAAATCTTTGATTCACTGTTGTTATTTCAAGTTCTCCTCTTGCTGATGGCTTAATATTTTTTGCTACTTCTACAACTTTATTAGGGTAGAAATACAATCCAGGAACTGCATAATTAGATTTTGGATTTGTTGGTTTTTCTTCCAATGACAAACAATTACCTTCCGAATCAAATTCTGCTACTCCATATCTTTCTGGATCTGAAACCCAATATCCAAATATGGTTGCTTTATTATCCTCTTCTGCTGCTTTTACGGCTTCTTTTAGCATTTGAGTAAAAAAGCTTCCATAAAAAATATTATCACCAAGAACTAAACAAGCTGAATCATTTCCTATAAATTCTTCTCCTATGATAAAGGCTTGAGCTAATCCATCTGGTGAAGGTTGTTCTGCGTATGAAAAATTCACTCCATAATCCGAGCCATCTCCAAGCAATCTTTTAAAACCTGGTAAATCGTGTGGTGTTGAAATTATCAATATATCTCTTATACCCGCCAACATCAATACTGAAATTGGATAGTATACCATTGGCTTATCATAAATAGGTAGTAATTGTTTACTTACCCCTTTTGTAATTGGATACAATCTTGTACCGGAACCTCCGGCAAGTACTATGCCTTTCATATCTACTATTGTTTTTTTGTTATTTAATCTCTTTTAAAAATATCTCTTGTGTAAACTTTCTCTGCAACATCGTCAAGACAAGCATCATATCTATTTGCAATTATTGCTTGACTTTGTTGTTTAAACTCGTCTATATCGTTTACTATTTTACTTCCAAAAAATGTACTTCCGTTTT